>CANQZP010000034.1 GCA_947628395.1 uncultured Clostridia bacterium | reverse complement strand
TAGGTTATTTTTTTCAAAACAATTATACCATAAAAAGAGGGGGTATCATTTTTAAATTGTAAAAAAGTGATATAACCCTTGAAAACACAGGGGTGTAACTAAATAAAAAATAAAATTAGTTTACACTACCTTACATAGAAAGGGGGTAATAACATGAAAAGAACTAGAAATGTTATAATAATATCTGTATCAATCGTACTACTGGCAATGTCAATTGGATATTCAACATTTGCAACTCAATTAAAATTAAACTCATCTACTACTGAAATTATGGGTGAATGGGATGTAAGAATAATTAATATTGAAGCTACATCTGTTAGTGAAGGATGTGATGAAGGAACACCTAAATATACTAATACAACTATGTCATTTGATTCAAAATTAGAAAAACCTGGTGATTCAATAACTTATGTAATAACAATAAAAAATGAAGGTACAATAGATGCCACTTTGGGTACCGTCGTTTTTCTAGAGCAATTAAATGGCTCGGAGGCAATTAATTTTGTAACAACAGATTTAAAACACGAATTAAAAGCTGGTGATCAGACTACATTTTCAGTAATAGCAGAATATATTACTACTTCTACTGAAGTTCCATCAGTAAAAAGTAAAACTTTAACTGGTATTGTAGAATATGTTCAAGAATGATAAATTAAAATAGGGATAATAAGTTTTTTCTTATTATCCCTATTTTAGTTTATTAGATGTTATTTTATATTGATATACATACTTATCAACTATAACATATAAATTTCCTTTTTTATTATTTTCTTCATGGAAAATAATATTTGTTTGATTTTGCTCAGCAACATCTATTAAATCATCAAAATAATCTATCTCCATAAGTTTTAAGTCAGATATATTAGGCTTATTTTTTACAGATACAATTAAATCTTTATAATATTTTAAAATATGATTTATATTATAACTATACATATCTTTTCTTTGATTTCTATATATTTGTATAATCCTAAAAATAATTAAAATTATTCCACCTGTTATTAAAACTATGCTTATTATAATTATAATATTTTTTTCTTTTTCTACATCTTCCCTATTTTGCAAAACCTCTTTTTTAGTTACAGTATCATAATTTTCTTTAACTTCTGTAACAGTATTTGTTATAGGAATATCTATTTCAATATAATCATTTATTTTATTTTCTATTTTCATATCTTCAATATTAATATTAAAATATACTTTTAAAATAGTATTGATTGTAATATCATAAGTATTTTCATAAGAACGTGCCAAATTATTATAATATTCATAGTCAATATCAACATTTTCATTAACTAAAAAATCATAATTATTTTCTGATTTATAATTACTTTTTTCTTTAAGTACAAAATTCCTTGTCCATACTTCTTTATTTTTGTCATTATTTGATTCTACAATTCCAATCAAATCAGCCTTAACATCATAATTATATTCAATATCACCTTTTTTATTTTGTCTAAAATCATATTGAAAATTCACCTTAAATGAATCTATTGATTTTGAAGCATAATATCCACCTGCTGGTAATATTTTTTCTGCATAAAAATCATTTGGTTTTAATAAAACTTCATAATTACTACTTTTTTGTACATTATAAGTACATATTGGCGATATATTTTCCTTATAACTTAATCCAAGTTTTAAAAAAATAATTCCTATTATAATTATGATTACAGCAATAAAATCAATTTTCTTAATATTTTTTATTATTATCTCCTCCTATTTTATTTTTGGCTCAAAAAGCTATATAGCCAAACAGATGGAAAACCAATATACCTTATATAAAAAACATAAACACCTTTTATTTGGTTTGTTTTTACTAAATTTGTATCTGCTACATTATTAGAATCGCCTTTTGTTTTATATAAAATATTTCCGCTATCATCTATTCTATCAATTACTCTATGAGCAATATTTTGATCTCCTAAAGTATAGATTATAATGCTATCTACAGGAATTTTTTCTAGCTCAGTATCATTTAGCTTTTTATATATTACGACATCAGCTTTATAAAGTGCAGGATTCATACTATTAGAAAGTATTGTTATTGGCTCATATTTAAAAAATCCTAGCATAAAACAAATTAAAGTTATAGATAAAATTATAGTTATTCCATAAGTAATTTTATCTATATATAATTTTCTTCTCTTTCTTATGTCTTTTTTGCTTTTTACAAATTTATATTTGAATATAAAATAAATAATTGTTGGCGACAAAATAAATAATGAACCATATGCAAACCAATCTAAATCTGGAATTACTGGTAACATGATAATAGTTAATTCTTTAAATATTCTATATGTTAAAGGAAGCGAATATGAACCTTGAAGTGTTAAGTAAGTATATAATATTCCACAAGATATAATTGGTAAAATTTCCTTACAAACATATTCAAAAAGCTCTTCCCTATCTGAAAATAAATCAATTACTGTATTATAATTTATTTCTAGTAATATAAATAATAATGTTACAAAAACTATCAAATATTTATTTTCTCTATTTCTTGTTAGAATAATATTTCTTGAAAATTCTATGCTAATTATAGGAATTATTTTTATAATAATATTTTTAAATAGTAAATTTATATTATTGATATAAGGATTTTTTAAGAATCCAAAAATAAATCCCAAATAGAAAAAAGCAACACTATTAATTGATGAAATTATAACCATGTAAACAAAATATTTTCTGTTTTTATGAAATCTAACATGAAATTCTTTTATATAAAATATTAAATAAATCAATATAAGTCCCCAAAATATTGGATCCGCAATATTAGTTAAACCCACTAATTTTAGTACTAAATAAATAGCTAAAACCACTAATAAAAATTTATTTTTCATTTTCTCACCTTTTATTTGACAGCTAGAAATATTAAAAAAATATTTCTAGCTGTCTTTTTTCACTCTTGAACATATTCTATAATTCCAGTAATTGTTTTAGTTTTAACTTCTGGTACTTCTGTTGTTCCTTCATTATAAACTACTTTTACTGTAAATGTTGTTTGCTCCCCTGCTCCTAATGAAGTTGTAGGGTCTGTAGTAGTATAGCTAATTGCAGGTGAACCTCCTTCTTCAGGAGTAAAAGTTGCACTATCTAAAGTAGCATCTATAGTTCCAGTATTTTCAACTGTTACTACATAAGTTATCGAATCACCAGGTTTTACTAGCTTTGCATCAAATGTAGCACTTGTATTAGTATATTTTAGCTCTCCCTCATCACAACCTTCACTAACATCTTGGGCTTCAATACCAGTTATTTTTACTTCCCATACACCAGTAATTTCAGCCGTTCCATTTAATGTTAATTGAGTAGCAAATGTAGAATAGCCTACTACCATAGTTACTATTGCAATTAATAATGCTCCTATTACTATATTTTTAGTATTTTTCATTAGTCTAGCATCCTCCTTTTAAGATTCATAGCATGTTTTTAATATCCTGCCTACTATTTATTATATGAATTGTATGTCCATTAAGTGCTATAGCATAGAAGGCAAAAAAATAAGACCTTAGAAATTTCTAAAGTCTTATTTTAATTTTATTCATCATCTTCTTCAATTTTTAAATTATCAAGTGCAAATTTAATTGCATCTGTAATCAAACCATTCATATTAAAAATTTGATATTCGTTTGCTATTTTTTTAAATTCTCCCATTATATCCTTTTCAATCCTACATGGAAGTGGTACTAAGTCTTCTTTTTTCGGTTCTCTTTTTATTAAAAATTCTGGCATATTTTTTTCTCCTTATATTTTATTCATATTCATACCATAATCCTTTTTGTTTTAATTCTCTAATTGTCTTTTCATGTTCTGAATTAGTATTATTGAAATATACTTTTCCATTTTTATCTGCAACAAAATATAATGCTTTTTCTACATCTTCATCCTCTGATGGATTTATTATAGCCTCAATAGACTCTCTACTTGGGCTACAAACAGGTCCTACTGGTAACTTTCCTGCTGATTCATAATTTCTAGTATTATATGGATTTTTATCATTTATTTCAGCTTCTGTTAAATCCCTTTCTCCCATATCAATTCCTAAACCATAATATGTTGTTACATCACTTTGAAGAGGCATTTTAGCTTTTAACCTATTATAGAAAACTGTTGCTATTTTACTTCTGTCATCAAGAGAAATCCCTTCTTGCTCTAGCATTGAAGCAAGAGTAAGTATATTGTGAATTGAATAATTATTCATGCTTTTTATTTCCATCTCATATTCTTTTAATACACTATCCATTTTATCTAGCATCTTACCAAAGATATTTTCTACTGAAACATTTTTATTTTCAAATGTATATGTATCTGGGAATAAATATCCTTCTAGACTATAATATATATCATCATTTTTTATCTCATCTGTTAAAAAACTATATTTATCTATAATTTTATCAAGATATTCTTCATCTTTTAACAATTCAAAAACATCATCTTCAGAATTTACTGTATTTTCAGCTATTACTCTAGCAATATTTCTCATGTTTTTTCCTTCTAAAAAAGTAATAGTTATTTCTTCTGAATATATATCACCTTTTTCTAGCTTTTCAATAATTTGTTTTACATCCATATTATCACTAAATTCATATTTTCCAGCTTGCATATTTACTTTTTTATTTAGCTTGCAATAAACTTTAAAAGTAAAGTCATTTTTTATTAAATCATTGTCTTTTAAAATTTTAGCAATATCAGCAATTCCGCTTTGTTTTGGAATATCTACTATCACAGTTTTATTATTCTTTATTGCTTTTAATGAACTTTTATAATATATAAATCCTCCTAGTATTACTACAACTATAATTAAAAATATAATCAATATTGCTACTTTTAACTTACTTTTTTTCATCTTATTCTCCTTTTTCTATTAGTATATCTGCAATTTTTTCTAATTTGTCATTATCTAAATTATCATCTTTTGAAACTATTAAGCACATACCATAATCTTGAAGATATGGCTTTAATTCTATTAAAAATCTATAATAATTATCTTTATTTTGTATATCATAAAAACAAATCTTTACACCTTTTAATGAATTTGCAATTGATGAATCTACAATTTTATTTATTAGTTCTTGTCTTTTATCGCTATTTTCTATAAGAGTCTCTATATTTTCATCCAAATCTTCTTTTTTTAGAGTCCTTATAGTATCAGAATTTAAATCTAAATCATCATATTTTACTTTATCTAAATTTTCTCTCACCTTTGTCTTTTTAGCCAACCTTCTATCCTTGACATAACCAATATTTCCTTTTTGAGTTTTTACCCTTGTCCAACTTCCCTTCATATCTTCAATAATTGTTACAGATTCTCCCTGATTTATATTTTGAAGACTTTTTGAAATATTAGTCATCTTATACTTTAACTTTATATTTCTATTTACATATGCCGTTTCTTTTTCTTTTGATAAAAATTCAATATCTACAACCTTTTTGTCATTTATATAATTTAACTCTATATTATATATATCTTGTAATTCGGATATTGGAATATAATAAGTATCATCTTTATTTATAAGACTTCCTCTTATTTTCTTTCTTACACCATTTACAAAAATATGATTTTCATTTTCTACAATAGTCATTATTTTATTTTCACAAGTAGAAATTAGTTTTACAGTATTATTTTCAGTTTTTTCTTCATATAAATTACTATCAAATAAATTTGTCATATCATCTTTTGATAAGTAAATAATATCATTATTATCAATATATATATCACTTTCAAGCTCACTAATTAAATCATTATCTAATATTAAATGAACTTTTCCGTCATCAACATCTTTTTTAAAAAATGCCGCATATCTTAGTATATTAAGTACAATAATTAATTCTACGAAAACGATGAAAAGCCTTTTATATAAGCTAGTTTTTCTCTTTTTGCGTTTTCTCATTTTTATTTTTACTCCTTATTTTATATTTAGTTTATTTATATCATAAAATACTTTTTTATTAAAGTCATTTTAATAAATTTATTTATTTTTTAAAAAAGTCTTTATTTTTAGGCGATTATATGGTATAATAATTATGTAATTATGGAAAATTTGACAAATTTTATATAAAAATAAATTTATGGGAGGAAAAATTATGCCTACTATTATAATGATTATAATTTTAGCATTGCTTATAATACTAGCATTCATGTCTATTAAAATCGTTAAACAATCTGAAGTATACATTATTGAAAGACTAGGAAAATTTCATAAAGTTGCTGAAGCCGGACTTACTATAATAATTCCATTTTTAGATACTGTTCGTTCAGTAGTTAGCTTAAAACAACAAACTATGGATGTTCCACCACAAGGTGTTATCACATCAGATAATGTTACTATTACTATAGATACTGTTGTATTTTATAAAATCATTGATCCTGCAAAAGCAGTATACGAAATTCAATCTCTAAAAAAAGGTATAGAATATTTATCTATTACTACAATTCGTGATATTGTTGGTAAAATGGAATTAGATGAAACTTTTGGATCAAGAGATTTAATAAATGAACAATTAAGAGCAATATTAGATGAAGCTACATTCCAATGGGGTTGTAAAGTTGAACGTGTGGAAATTGTAGATATCTCTCCACCACCAGATATTAGAGATGCAATGGAGAAACAAATGAATGCAGAAAGAAATAAAAGAGCTTTAATTCTTCAAGCAGAAGGTGAAAGACAATCTTCAATTACACTTGCTGAAGGTAGAAAAGAAGCTGCTATATTAGATGCAGAGGCCGAAAGAGAAGCTAAAATTAGAAAAGCTACTGGTGAAGCTGATGCAATTCGTCAAGTAGCTGAAGCTAAAGCAAAAGAAATTCAAGTTATATATGATGCTATTAAAGATGCTGATCCAGATGAAAAATTAATTCAATTAAAATCATTAGAAGCTCTTCAAGAAGTTGCTAAAGGTGATGCTAATAAAATATTTATTCCTTTTGAAGCTACATCAACTTTAAGTAGTTTAGGAGCAGCTAAAGAAATGTTTACAGATAGGCCTAGAAAACGTAGAGGTCGTAAGCCACAAGAAGAAGTAGTAGATACAAACGAAATAAAAATTGAATTACCAGATTTAAATGAAAATGAAAATCAAAATCAGTAAAAAAAATGGACGATTAAAAATCGTCCATTTTTT
This sequence comes from uncultured Clostridia bacterium, assembly GCA_947628395.1. Lineage (GTDB taxonomy): Bacteria > Bacillota > Clostridia > TANB77 > CAG-508 > UMGS1994. The sequence goes on along the minus strand of CANQZP010000034.1, from coordinate 6,705 downwards.
TGCAGAGATGGAACGGAAATGTATATTTAAATTAAGAAACCATATTCTAAAAAGCTGTATAATAATTGATTTTTTATAGCTTTGCTGTCGCAACTTTCAGATTAAAATGTATTTCGTAGGGGCGATTATCAATCGCCCGTTCTTCGAAGAAAATGCGAAATACAAAAATATCTGTAAGTTGCTTCAATCGCACTCGGCTTTTAAAAGCCTCGTTTGGTCGCTGCGCAGCTATTTAAAAATCAATTATTATACTGCTTTAATATATGAAATTTAAATATACATTTCCGTTCCATTATTTGCATTTAATTTCTATATTTATCTACTATATCAGATATACAATCCACTAAATACCTTACATCTTCTACTGTATTTTCCCTACCAAAAGTTATCCTAAGAGAACTCTCAGCAATATTCCTTTTACAGCCAGTTGCAAGAATTACATTAGATGGCTGAATAATCCCTGCACTACAAGCTGAACCAGAAGAAGCACATATTCCTCTTTTATCTAATTCTTCAACCAAAGTAGCACCTCTAATACCTAAAAAAGAAATATTACTATTACCAGGAAGCCTATTTTTCATATCACCATTTATATGAATATACTGAATTTTATCTATAACACTTTTTACATATAAGTCCCTCAAAAACTTTAATCTTTTATTATATTCTTCTAAATTTTCATCAGCAATTTCTATTGCCTTCCCCATTCCTATTATTCCAGCAACATTCTCTGTTCCAGCTCTTTTATTTTTTTCTTGATGGCCACCATCAAGCTCACGCATAAATGGTATACCGCTTCTTATAAAAAGAGCTCCTGTTCCTTTAGGTCCATAAAATTTATGTGCTGAAATTGAAATACTATCTATATTTTGTTTCTTTGCATTTATTTTTATATTCCCTACAGCTTGAACACAATCTGTATGAAAATATATATTATTTTTTCTTGCTATTTGACCAATTTCTTCTATTGGCTGAATTGTACCAATTTCATTATTCGCATACATAATACTAATTAAAATAGTGTCTCTTCTTATACTTCTTTTTAGCTCGTCTAATTTTATAATTCCTTTTTCATCTACATTGATATATGTTACATCAAAGCCTTCTGCTTCTAGTTTCTTGCAAGTCTCCAAAACAGCTGGATGCTCAATTTTACTTGTTATTATATGTCTTCCTTTAGATTTGTTTGCTTTAGCAATTCCTTTAATTGCTAAATTATCACTTTCACTTCCACAACTTGTAATATATATTTCTTCTGGTAAACATCCAATTGAATCTGCAATTTGTTTTTTAGCTTTATCTATTTTCTTTCTATTTCCTTTACCTATACTATAAACAGAGGATGGATTTCCAAAATTAGTAGTAAAATATGGTATCATTTCTTTCAAAACTTGCTCGTCTACTGGTGTAGTCGCTGCATGGTCTAAATATATAATTTTATCCATAAATAATCATCCTTTTATTTTTCTTTTTTCTCATATAATATAATATGAATTTTTTATGTAGATGTTTACTTAAAATTTTTTCAGACATGGGGACGGAGTTATTTGTCTAAGAATTTTCAATGCTTAGACAAAAACTCCGTCCCCTTTGTCTGAAAAAACTCAATTTGCGACAGCAAAGCTATTTATAAAATCAATTATGATACTGCTTTTATAATAGACTTAAAATACATTTTTCAATTTTAAATCCATCTTATTTTTTATATGCTCTAAAATAAAATCTAATTTTGCAATTTCATTTTTACTCTCTGCCCATTCTTCAGAACTTATATAACTCTTTAAACTCTTCATCTCTGTCCAAACCTTCTCTAATTCATTATGTTCCACATAATATGAAAAATTCTCATCTATTTTTGTCCAATCATTTTCTATCTCTTCAAAATCATTTTCTAATTCTTCCTTATTCTCTTCTTCTACCTTCTCACTCAATTTATCTAATCGCTCTGATATACCATCTATCTTACTATGAATATTATTAGTAATTATTAAATCTCCAATAATAATTGCTAATAATATCACTATACTTAAAATAATTTCCTTTTTCATTTTTGCTTTCCCTTCATTTTCTTTTGACAAAAAATCTCATCATTAGCATCTATTGTAGCAATTAAAGCCTCTTCTGGTTCGAATCCAAATTTATTTATTTGATTTTTTAGCCATTTATAATCTTTATTAAGCTTCTTCAAATTTTCATACATAATTTTTCCATCAACAACTAGATCATAAGTTATTCCTTTATAACTAGTTTGCAAATTCATATCTTCTATTGTTACATTTTGCTTTTCAGGTTTTAATATAATGTTTACTTGTCCACTTGTCTCTAAAATTGCATACTCAACATCACCAATATTTACAACATCTTTGTCTCTTAATCTTTCTTGAAGTTCATTTATCGTAAATCTTTCTTTAATAAGCTGTTTTTCATCTATTTTTCCTCTATATATTAGTATAGAAGGCTTTCCACATAAAAGTTCTCTTGCCTTTACACTTTTTATATTCATAAAAGATATGCTCAAATGCATTAAGAGTAATCCAAGTATAGGAATTATTCCATTTGTTATTGGAATTCCTGTATCTGCCATTGGAGTAGCTGCTAAATCAGCAATCATAATTGAAATAGCAAGTTCAAATGGTTGAAGCTGTCCAATTTCTCTTTTTCCCATACATCTCATAACTAACAAAACTATAACATACAAAACTATAGTTCTAACTAAAATAACTAACATTTTTCTTTCCTTTTTATCTTATTTTTAAGTATATTTTTTGCAAAAATGTTTAATAATATACTTAAAAAATTTCTTGAATAAAAAATTTTTACAAGTTTATACTATATATATAAACCTGCAAAAAAAGACTCTTAAAATGTACTTTTAATAGATAGGAGGTTTTTAATCATGAATGATAATGATAATGTCCAAAATGCTTCCATGGGAACTTGGGGACAAATAATAGGAAGATTTATAGCTGCAGCTATTATATTAGCAGTTACAGCTTTCTTTACACCAGGATTCTCTATAAATAATATATGGTCTTTAGCCGTAGCCGCAGTAGTTTTAACTGCTCTTGACTACCTAATTGTAAAATTCACAGGTTTACATGCAATAGCATTTGGTAAAGGTTTTGTTGGATTTGTCCTAGCAGTAGTAATACTATATGTAACACAATTCTTTGTTGCTGGATATTCAATATCATGGATGGCTGCTATTATAGGAGCTTTAATCTATGGAATTATTGATTACATTCTACCAGGTGAACAAGGTATGTAGTTTGGCTTAGGATAACTAAAAAAGACGAGATTTTTTCTCGTCTTTTTTGGTATTATATTATTTATTTTTTATTCCATCCTTCTTTATTTGTTTGTCTTTCTCTTGCTATTGCTAAACTATCTTTTGGAACATCTTCAGTTATTGTAGAACCTGCTGCAATAAAAGCATTATCTCCTATTTTTACTGGTGCTATTAAATTTGTATTAGAACCTATAAAACAATTATCTCCTATTATTGTTTTGTTTTTATTTTGCCCATCATAATTACAAGTTATAGTTCCACAACCTATATTAACATGTTTTCCAATTTCACAATCACCCATATATGATAAATGAGGAACTTTAGAACCTTCACCGACAATTGTCTTTTTTATTTCTACAAAGCTTCCAATTTTTACATTATTATCTAATTTACAGCCTTCTCTAATATACGCATTAGGTCCAATTTCACAATTATCACCTATTACTACTCCAGATTTTATTGTAGTATTTGGATGTATAATTGTATCTTTTCCAATTATAACATCATCATGAATATAAGTAGAATCTGAGTCTTCTATTGTAACTCCAGATTTCATATGAGTTGTATTTATTCTCATTCTAAGAACTCTAGTTAATAATTCTAATTGAACTTTATCATTTACTCCAAGAATTTCAGTATTATCTTCTACTATCATTGCACCTGTTTTAAGATCATTTTCATTCATTATTTTTATAACATCTGTTAAATAATATTCTCCCTGTGCATTGTTTGGTTTTATTTCTTTGATTGCTTTTAATAATTCTTCTATATCAAAACAATAAATTCCTGAATTTATTTCTTTAATTTTTCTTTCTTCTTCTGAAGCATCTTTTTCTTCTACAATCCCTATTATTCTTCCTACTGTATCTCTTAAAATTCTTCCATATCCTGTAGGATTTTCATAAATTGCAGTTAAAAGAGTAGCACACTCTTTTTGTTTTATACTTTTGTTTATTAACTTTTCTAAAGTTTCTTTTCTAATTAGTGGTACATCTCCATAAAGAATTACTACTTTTCCTTTTTTTCCTTCTAAATATGGAGCAGCCTGCATTAAAGCATGACCTGTACCTAGTAATTCTTCTTGAATAGCATATTTTGCTCTATTTCCTATAACAGCCTGGACTTGCTCTCTTTGATGTCCAACTACAGCTATAATTTCATCAGAACCAATACTTTCTGCTAAATCTATTACTCTTGTAACTAATTCTTTTTCATAGATTTTATGTACTAATTTTGATTTATTTGATTTCATTCTAGTGCCTTTTCCAGCAGCCATTACAACAGTTATAATATTTTCCATTTTTTTCTCTCACCCTTATTTTCAGAAATTTCTCACTTATTTTATCATACTAATAATAATTTTGCAAATTTTTTAAAAAATTTATAAGTCAAATAATTGATTTTTAAATAGCCGCGTAAGCGACCAAACGAGACCGCTAGGTCGAGTGCGATATGGAGCAAATTACAGATAAAAACTTTAATTTGGAATTTGCGACAGCAAGGCTATTAAAAATCAATTATTTGACTAATTCTTTTTAAGGGCATGACATATAGTCATACCCTTAACCAAAATCTAACAACACTTTTTACCCTTACTACATGCACAAGCAATAAAAATAATTGATATAATAGTTAAAATAGCAAGTATTGTCAATAGTGCATAAAAATACACAATACCTATTGCAGCAACTAAACCAGTAGCAGCTCCCAATATAATACCCAATACTAAGGCAAGTAATACTATAAATATTACAAGTATTATATATAAACAAAAGCATTTTTTATCTTTTCTTCCACAACAAATTGTTACTTCTGGCTCCATAATATATATCCACCTCCCACTTTTGAGGATTAATATATTATATGAATTTTACCTATCTTTAGTGATATTGCTTATCCTAAATATATTATTTTAGCTCTATTCCTTTATTTATTATGTTATATCCGTATTTATTTTTTAAACTGTCTATCGTCTTATCTAACATAACTGATTTTTTATTTACACTACTATCAAATAATGATAATTGCATTTCTTCTTTATTAACTAATCCATCTACTCTTGAACCAATTAACCTTATTTCATCTCCTGTATATAATTCTTTTAATAAAATTTTTGCATTTTCAATAATTACTTTTGTCTCATCTGTTCTATATGGTAATTTTCTTTGATGTGAATAACTTTTAAAATCTTTATTTTTGAGATGAACATTTATACTACTTGCTAACATATTCTGTTTTCTTAATCTATAACATACTTTTTCTGTTATTTTTACAAGTTCTTCTTCTAATTCTTCTAAGTTCGAAATATCATAAGGCAAAGTGATACTATGGCCAATTCCTTTTGGCTTTTCAATTATATAATTTATTTCTTCATTACTTTTTCCATTTGCATAGTTCCAAATTAAAGCACCATATTTTCCAAATTTTTTAGTTAAAACAAATGGATCTGTTTTGGCTAAATCACCTATCGTTTTTATCCCCATTTTCTCTAATTTTGGAATAGATTTTTTTCCTACCATAAATAATTCTGAAATTGGTAAATTCCACATTTTTTCTTCAATTTCTGATTTAAATAAAGTATGAATTTTATCAGGTTTTTCAAAATCTGATGCCATTTTGGCTAAAATTTTATCATCAGAAATACCTATATTTACAGTAAACCCATACTCTTTTTTTATTCTTTCTTTTATCTGAATTGCTACTTTCATAATATCTTGGTCTTTTTTTATATATCCTGTCATATCTAGAAAACATTCATCTATAGAAAATCTTTCTACTTTTTCAGTATATTCTAGAAATAAATTATATAGCTTATCAGAGTATTTTTTATATATTTCGTGTTCTGCTTCAAATACTTGCAAACTTGGGCATTTTTTTCTAGCCTGATAGATTGGCTCTGCTGTTTTTATTCCAAATTGTTTTGCAATATTACTTTTGGCTACAACTATTCCTCTTCTTTTAGATTCATCTCCACCTACTATTGACGGTATGTTTCTAATATCTATTTTTTCTCCTCTTTTTAGTCTTTCGACTGCTGTCCATGATAAAAACGCATTATTTACATCTATGTGTAATATTTGTTTTTCCATATTATCACCTGCAAATATTATAAAACATTTGTTTTTACATGTCAATAATTTAATTATTTTTATTTTATATATTATTATATTATTTGGTAGGGGCGATTATTAATTGCCCACCTTCGAAGAATACGCGAAAGGATAGATTTTTTTTTCATACAGAGTGGACGGCAATGTGTATTTAAGTTAAGGAAATATTCCACCCAAAAAGCAAGTAAAATAATTGATTTTTTTATAGCTTTGCTGTCGCAACTTTCATATTAAAAAAGTATTTCGTAGGGGCGATTATCAATCGCCCGTTCTTCGAAGAAAATGCGAAATACAAAAATATCTGTA
>CANQZP010000033.1 GCA_947628395.1 uncultured Clostridia bacterium | reverse complement strand
CAAAACTAAACTTTTTCATAAAAACTCCTGTTCCAACAGCAACAGCTGCCGCAGGTGTTGAAAGTTTAATAAGCCAGTCTTCAATATCCTCGAAAGCATCTTGAAGTTTATTTACTAGCTTTGGAGTTGCAGCAAAACATTCAGTCCCTAAGATTATTAAAAGCATAGAAAACAGTATTGTAAAAATACTTATATAAATTATTTTATTTTTCAATCTATCACCTCATTTATTATTAAAATACGGAAACATCTTTAATTTACTTGGTTTTAAAATTTTGTTTCCATCTGACAAAAAAGTAAGTGCAGTAAATGTTTCTAATTCTTGTGTAAAAAAATTTGTATCATATACATAATCATTTTGTGTATATACATTTAAACTTTCTGATAAACTTGCATTTTGTGAACTAAATTTTTTAGTAATATAACTATATTTTGTTTCTTTTGCATTTTCGGAAATATTTTTAGAAGTTTTAACTTTTTCTTCTTTCCCTAACTGTTTTTGAGCTTCATCAATTGTATAAATATCATCTGTTCTAAACCAGATTTTGTTAATTAAATTCTGGCATATAACTTTAACAGAAGTTTCATCTTTTAATGTATTTTTTAAAGATGAATAACTTTGTGTACTCACAATATTGATACATTTAGCTTCTCTACTAAGAGCAAAAAAATCACTATCAGTTTTTGTTACATATTCTGCATATTCATCACAAATAAAAGCAGTTGTTCTTTGATTTTCCTTAGATAAAGCTTGCATTACCTCTGTTTGAAAATCTAATTTTAGATATGCTGCAATAATTTTAGAAAGATTTTTATATTCTGCAATATTCATATTTAAAACTACAATTTTACCTTTATTTACAACTTCACTAAATCCTTTGAAGTTCAAATTTTCCTTCGGTGGAGAAAATGTTTTGATAACATCATAATCAGAAATAAATGTATTTGTGATTCTAGTTATTTCAGACTTTAAAATTGCAAGTGTTCTTTGATCTAAATTATCAAACTCTGAATTAAAAAACTCTAATGCAGTATTTAATTCATAAACTTGTTTAGTTGATAATTTTCTTTGAATAAATAGTTCTCTAAGCATATTAATCTTTTGTTTATAAAACCCATCAATTGTTATTATTTTATGAATTTCTTCAAATGTAACATATCCATTATTATATAATCTACACAGCTTTATGGCTTCATTTAAAATCTGTTCTGCTTTATCGAGCCAATAACTTTCTGAATTATTTTCAGAAAATAATTCTAATATTGTTTTTAATCTATTGGCTAAAACAGTTGATTTTAAATTTGGCTTATGTAAAGGATTATATGTTATATTTTTCCCTAATTCTATAACTGTTAAATCATTAAGTAAATTATATTTTTTTGCATATTCTTTTACTTGTTTATAATAATTTCCTTTAACATCTAGTATTAGCATTCCTATTTTATTATCAGGATTTAAATAATTATACCTTAGTAATTGCTCTGTAAATGGATACATTGCAGAGCTTGTTTTGCCTGAACCAATTGTTCCTGTAATTAAAAAATTTTGATATAAGCCTCTTTCAGGTAAATATATATTTTCATTTTTTTTGGTATCATAACCTATTAATAAACCTAATTTGCTATTTTCTATTTCGTTCTCATTTTTTTCAAATTTTCTTTTTTTGATGTTTTTAAATATTACAGGATAAATATAATTACTTATTACAATATTTGCAAATATAAAGGTTATGATATATGTTATTTTTATATATTTCCATAATTCGGGGTTATCTTTACATATATCAAATGGTTTTATACCATAAGTAATAATTATCTCATTTGCCAAAAATACAGGATAAATTTTTCCTAAAATTAATATTGTTATTAAAATTAGATAAGTTACAATAAATATTATTTTTTTTATATATTTTATTTTACTTTTCCTCCTTATCTATTTCTTCTAGTGCGTTTTTTATTTTTAATTTTGAACCTTGTTCATTATGAAAAATTTTCATTTCTAAAAAAGAATATACCGTATAAATTGTTATTAAAAAATTAATAATAAATGTAATAAAAAAAATATTAATTAATTTATGAATAATTATCACCACCTTTGAAGTATTTACTTTTTTAGCATTTTATGTTAAAATGTATAAAGTTATAAAATACTATGGAATTGAAAGGAGAATTAAAAATGAAATTTGATAAAGATACTCTTATTGGAGATTTATTAAAAAATGCACCTGAAAAAGCTGATATATTATTAGAAGCTGGTATGCATTGTCTAAGTTGTCCTGCTTCACAAATGGAAACATTAGAAGAAGCTTGTGAAGTTCATGGAATAGATGTTAATGAAATTTTAGAACAATTAAATAAATAATTAATTGGCGGAGTGAGCGGGATTCGAACCCGCGGGCCGCTATATGCGACTAACTGTTTTCGAGACAGCCTCGTTATGACCACTTCGATACCACTCCAAATAAAATAATGTTATTTAAAATTATAGCATTATTTTATTTTTTTATCAACCAATATTATAGTTTTTTTGCTAATTCTAATTCTTCTTTAGATAAATTAAAATCTTGATTATTATTTTTTATTAAATTATGCAATGTTTCAATTGTCCTTGCATTATTTAATGTATTTTCCAATGGAACTAGTTTACCTATTTCTGTTTGAATTCTTTTATATGCCTTTTCCATAGAATTAAAATCTTTATTATTATATCCTTCTTTCCAATCATTAATATCATCTTCTAAATCCTCTATTCCTTCTAATTGCTCAGTCATTGTCTTTTCTATGTTTTTCTGAATAGAATTTACAATCGAATCTTTACCATTTTGAATTATATTAGCTACTGTTCTATTTACTTTTCCTGAATCTTTTAATTTATCAAAAACATCATCTAATAATTCCGAAACAGAATCAACTATACCTTGACTTTTAACTGCTGATTTTATTTGTGATATATTTTTAAAATCACCTGTTACAATCCCAATAGCACTTTTTCTTGTATCAATTACTGATTGTATACTTTTAGATATTCCATCTTTTAAACCATATTTAAATAAATTATCTTTTAATTCTATTATTTCATCTTCAATATAATTAGGTAATAAACATCTAATTCCAATGTCAAGTCCATTATCTATTGCTTTTCCTATTGTAGTATTAAAAAAATTATTTTGTTTATTTTCTAAATTATTATTTATTTTATTTTGTATTTCTAATTCTATAATAATCTCTCCTTTTTTAAATTATTTTTATTTAATTTTTTTATTACTCTGCAATTTAAAAATATATTTTTTATTATTTTATAATTTATTGAATTTTTATTATAATTATTTAATAAAATATTTATTTTATTTTTATTAATTGAATATTTTGAAATTAAATTATTTATTAAATTATTTAATTCTTTTATTTTATTTAAATTAATATCTAAAATAAAAATTATTTCTTCTGAAATATTTAAAAAATATTTTTCATATTTATTTTTATTATTTAAATTAATTATAATTAAATCATATTTATTTGATAAATTAAAAAATAAATTATTTATTTTATTATTTTTAATATATAAATTAAAATTTAAAAAATGAATATTTTTATTATATTTATTAATATAATAATTAATTTTGTTATTTTCTTTTTTTATTAATTTATTTTTATTATTAAAATCAATAATTATTATTTTTTTATTTTCATTATAAATTAAATTATTATTAATTAATTCTATATTTATTTTACTTTCATATAAAGTAATTATTTTATAATTATTTTTTAATTTATTTTTATTAATAATTAAATTATTATTTATTTTTTTATTATTTTTTAAATTATTATTAATTAAATAATTGTTATTTAATTTTTTATTATTAAAATTATTTTTATAATTTAATAATTCTTTATTTTTATTTGAAATTATTTTTTCTAAATTTTCTATTTGTTTTTTTAATTTTTCTTCTTCACTTAATTTATTATTTTTTATTTCTAAAATAAATTGATTAAAATTTAATTTTTTATTATAAAAAATATTTTTAATATTTTCATTAATTAATTCTTTTTCTAATTCTTTATTTTCATTTTCGAAAATAAAAATAAAATTTATTTTATTATTTATACTTTTTATTTTTTTTACTAAATCTATTATTGAAATTTCTCCTGGTAATTTTTCATATATAATTATAATATCAAAATTATTTTCTTCTTCTAATATATCAATTATTGCCTCTTTATACTGAATATCATTTTCATATACATTAAAATCCTTATCTGCTTTAAGTCTGCTATTGAGTTCAGGATTATTGATTGCTGTAAGAATTTTCTGCATCTTGTTTCCTTTCTATATTTAATTCTTTGCTCCTTTTTTCATCTATAATTTTTTTTTCTTTTTCAGATGATTCTATTCTTACTAAAAGATGATTATCACCAACAAACATTAAACATTCTCCTCTTTTTAGAGATTTAATTTCTATTTTTTCTTTGTCTGTTAACCCTATATTTTCTGATAAGATTTTTATATTATCTTCTTCCAATGAAAAAAATGTTTTTATACTTGAATTATTTAAAATGCTTTTTCCATAAGTACCATTTTCCAAACTAAATAAATCTGCTATATCTTGTGTAATTGCAACACCACTTCCTCCGTATTTTCTTATTGTCTTAAATATTTTATAAATAAATGATGCTACCTCTTTGTTTGATGTTACACCTATTAGTCTCCAGATCTCATCTAAATAAATTGCTTTTTTATTTTTTCTATTTATTTTTATCTTGTCCCAAAATAAATCAGTAAATAAATACATTCCGTATTTTAAATTATCTTCACCTAATTCATATACATCTGCAACAATTAATTTATTATTTATTTCAATATTTGTATATTTATTAAAAAAGCTAAGCGAACCTTTAACAAATGGAATTAATTTTATTTGAAATTTTTTAGTCCTTTTATCTTTTTCTAAAACATTATATAAATCTTCTAATAATGGCATCTCTCTGCTTTGTTTAAATCTTTTTGAAATTATTTCTTTATCATTTTTTACATATAAACTTTCATCATTAAAATTAATTCCTTTTAATTTATATGTCTCAATTAATTTTTCTTCAAGTAATGCTTTTTCTTCTTCATTTAATTCTCCAAATATTAAATTAAAAAATCCTATTAATTTACTAATTTTAGTTGCTAAATATCCATTTTCTCCATCTTCTAAACTTTCTTCTCTAATTTCCATTATATTTACATAAGTATCTGATGCAGGTCCTATTTTTATTTCTGTTCCATGTAATTCCTTACACAAATTAGTATATTCCCTGTCAGGGTCTATAACATATTGCTCAATTCCAAACAATCTATATCTTAATATTAATAATTTTGTATAAAAGGATTTTCCTGCTCCACTTGTGCCAAATATGCACATATTTGCATTTTTATATTTTTTATTGTCATATCTATCTATAAATACTAATGAATTATTGTAAATATTTTGTCCTACAAAAATACCGTTTTCATCAAAAATTGATGATGATACAAAAGGATATGTTGAAAGTAAACCTGATGTTAATATATTTCTTTTTGCTGACTTTTTTATATCAATGCTATTTTCCATTATAGGCAAACATGCTTTAAAAACTTGCTCCTCTCTAAAATTTGCTCTTCTTGTTTGTATTCCTTTACTTTGCATTATTCCTTCTATTTTATTTAAATAATATTCTAATTCTTTAACTGATTCTGAATATACACTTACATAGATATATAAAAAATATAAATTTTCATTATTTACTTGCATTTCTTTTCTTATATATTTTGCATCATTGTAAGTAAATACAGCAATATCAATATCTTGTCTATTTTGATTTGCACCTTGCAAGTCTACACCTACATTTCCTATATGGTATGTTAAATCTTTTATTGTTTTGTATTGATCTTGTTTTTCATAAAAAATAGATATATTCATATTAATATTAGTTTCAATTAAAGATTTTAATAATATATCGTCTTGCTCCCTATAATAATCAACTACTATTAATCCCGCATAATATAAATTGTCAATTTCAATATATTTAGGATTTTGCATATTAATATATGCAGGTGCAATTATATCTTCTTGTTTCATAGCTCCATCATAAAAATCTAGTTTATTTTTTTGAATATTTTTTTTAATTGTACCACCTCCTATTTTAAATAAATTCTTGAATTTAAAAAAGATAAAAATATTTCTTGGACTTCTTTTTTGTTATTTAAATTAATAACATTATTTCCGCATCTTGATAAACATTCTTTAATTTTTAAAAACTTTTCGTTTAATTCATCAGCTATTATTTCTTCATTATTTTCTGTATTTTTAGAATTAGATATTATAATAAAAAAATCTTTTGTTGATGATGTTTTTAAAGAATTAATTTTATTAATAAATTCTATATAATCATCTGAAATTTCTTTTAAATAATCCTTATTTTCTTTTTTTATATTATTAGATATATTTAAAATATTATTTTGAAGATTTTCTTTATTACTTTGAATTAAAATCTGGATATCAAAATTACATGTTTTTAAAAAAATTTTATAAGATGCTAAAATGGATTCTTTCTCTAAATTTGATTTTAGATTAAAATTGATTGGAATTATTTTAAGTATTTTGATATATTTATTATTTTTTAATTTAATAATACCATTATCTATTATTCTCTCTATGCTTATCCAATCTTGTACACTTAATTTTTCTTGATTCACTATACCTCCTTTTTTGAAAATTAAAGAAACAAATTAATAGATAAAAATAATTGAAGCAAATTATAAATATATATTACCATAAATTTACAGTTTGTCAAGAAAAATCGTTCGACAAAATACGACAAATAAAGCTAAATGTTTGATTTAGCCTTATTTATTAATTTAATAAAATATAAATAACTTGTATTAATCCCAAATACCCAAATGTAGGAAATAGCAAATTAACTAAACTAGAAAAACCAAAATTTGAAATTATTACACCTGTTATGCACATAATAAGTGCAAACTGTGGAATACTTTTTTTATTTTTAACTACATTTTCTAAAAAACTCATTCCAATAGAAATTGCAGTTGTAAAAATTGAAAGCAAAATTACTATACCATATATTGTTTTTAGATTTAATGATATATTGCTAATTGCGTATATAGCAGGCATTTGTAAAATACCAAAATCTACTTTTATATTCACTAATAATAAAAATATACTAATTGATAGAATAAATAAAATAATTCCACTAAATAATGAAATATATTTAATTTCTTTTTTATTTTTTATATATTTTTTTAAATTAACAATCACTGGTAACAATAAAATAATATTATAACTACAATATATAATACTTTGTATAAACCAATTATTTAAAAAATTTTCTTTAATTAATACATTATTTCCTATGTCTTGAAAATTTATTAAATTAATATTTTTAACTCCTATTAAAACTATAAAAAATATTAAAATAGGAACAACAATAGAATTAACTTTTGTTACTCCTTTCATATCTTTTAAAAATATAAAATAACATATAATTGCTAAAATTCCGCTTCCTATATAATTATTTAAATTAAATTCTTGATTAAAATATGCTCCAAATCCTGAAATCATAATAAAAAAAGACATTAACAAAAATATATTTATTATTATATTAGTAATATAACTTATATTTAAATAATTATTTTCTTTATTTTTCTTAAAAATTGTGTCTAAAAATTGCTCATAGCTTTTTATATTATTATTAAAAATTATTTTTAATACTTTATATATTATAATACTAATTAATACATTGCATAGAATTAAGCCATAGATACCTTTTATTCCATATCTATAAAAAAAGAGATAAATTTCTTGACCTGATGCAAAACCCGCACCTATCATAGCACCTATTATTACTAATAATACCATAAAAAAACTCCTCATAAAACTTTATGAGAAGTTTTTTATTTTATGTATTTTATTTCTTATTTTTTCTTACAATCCAAACTATAATTCCTAAAGCTATTATTGCAACTGGGACAATAAATATAATTTTAATAATAATATTTACTTCTCCATCTGTTGGGGTAAAATCTGTTTCTGAATCTGAATAATCTCTTCTTATAGTTATATTTACATCATTTTTAGTTAAACTACCAATAGAGTTTAATGCTAAATCTGCATTATTAAATACTTGAACAGCATATACAGTTCCACTTTGAGTATATGTTAAAGCTGTATCTGTCATAAATTCACTATCTCCGTAGATAATCATTGTTGATGTTAAATTTTCCTCTTCATTTTCAGCTTCTTTTATAGTTTTTACTAATTGAGCTCCAACTGTAAAGCTTCCTTTTTCATCTTTTTTCTTATCAGTTTTTCCTGATAAATCCTTTGTAAAGTATGTTGTATCAGATGTAAGTATTAAGTCTGTTTTTTCTACTTTTAATTTTTCAAGCTTATCTGTATTAATATTTATTTTTGTTCCTTGTATAAATGCAACCCCTTGTCCTTCATATATATCCTTTGTTACATCTGTACTTTGCACTTCTGGTATAAAGTATCCCGGATATGATAATATTGTATTGCTTTGATTAGTTTCATATAATAATCCTACATCAAATGGTTTAACTCCATAAAGAGCTAGTATTTTATTTACATTGTCATATTTAATAGAATTATCTATTATTGCTGAGTTTAACCACAATATATTTCCGCCTTTATTAATGTAATCCTTTATAGCTTTTGTTGTTACATTGTCAAAATCTTTTTCAGGTGTCATTATTACAAGTGTATCACAATCATCAGGTACTTTTCCTGTTTTTAATGTATTTACAGTATCATATGTTAACACTTCGTCTTTAAGATATTGAGATAAATAATATAATCCATTTTCAAATGTTGCTTTTGAAAAACCTTCTAAGAAATAAACTTTAGGTATATCTTTTGACACAACATTTAAAATTGCAGATGTTACTTTTTGCTCTGTTAAATCAACTTCATTGTAATTTGAATCATATGAATATAAATCATAAGACAATAATGTCCTTGATATATCACCACATGTTACTACTATTGCTGGCTCATCTGCATTAATACCATATTTCTTTGCAAATTCTAAATCTTTATTCGCATCTACCATTTCTATTTTTATTTTTGGATTTGCTTTATGATATTGCTGAGATAAAGTATATGATACATTATCCTCTTCATATCCTGAAAAATAAATTTTTACTTCTTTATCAATATCTTTAATTCTATCCTTGCTTTGATCAGTTAATGTATAATCTTTGCTAGTTGTGCAATCAATCGCTGTTAAATTTAGTTTTTTAACTCCCCAATTAATTAATATAAATATTGCAATTAATATAGCAATTAAAAGTATTGTTGTTGTTCCTTTTATAAGCCATTTTTGTTTTATAAATCTTAAAAATTTAGATGTCTTTTTTTCTTTATTTGCATTTGTCTTTTTTAATGCTGTTTCATTTTTTTCTGTTTTCTTTTTCAATTATCTCGCCTCCCTATTTCACACTTTTTCTTCTTTGCATTATTATCATAGTAATTAATATAAATAAAATTGCAAGTGTTATAAACATTACAGTTACTGCAATATCTATTTTTCCCATTAGGAAATTTAAAAATGGATTCATTAATGAAAAACCTGATAATGTTGATATCATTTCAGGAAGCCATGTAACTGCAAATATAAATGCAACAGTTAGAATTCCTGCTATTATTGGTGATTCCGTAATACTAGACGATAATATTCCAAACGCAATATAAGTCATCGATAATAAGAAAAATCCTAGCATTGAGGTTAAATATGTAGGTATATCTGGCACTTGATAATGACACAAAATACCAAAATACATTAATGTAAATATTAAAGGAATTATTATAAATATAACAGCTGAAATAAATTTAGCCATTACAACTCCCAACATACTTACAGGAGATGTCATTATTAGTTGGTCTGTTCCGCTTTTTCTTTCTCCCGCAATAGACCACATTGTAAGCAATGGTATCATAAACATTAATCCTCCATATGCTGCTACAAATAAAAATATACTTGTTAAATCTGTAGTTCCAGTATTTATGGCTGAATCATAAAACACTGCACTAAATATAAATAAAAAAATTGCAATTACTACATATCCTATTGGTGAGAAAAAGTAATTTTTTAATTCCTTTTTTATTATTGCTATCATTATTCTTTTCCTCCTTCACCTATTATTTTCATAAATGCGTCTTCTAAGGTTGCCTCTGGTTTTTTCATTTCAAATATTGTTATTCCTTCTTTTGCAAATTCCGTAAATATTTTCTTTCTTAAATCTTCATCTTTTTCACCTGTTATCATATATTTCTTTGTTTTATCTTCATTTGTTTCTATTAATTTTATCTCTTTTATTCCTGTTATTTTTTCTTTAATAGATTCAATTTTATTCTCTGTATCTTCAACTGTTACATATAATACATTATTACTTGAAACTTTATTTTCAAGATTTTCAGGTGTATCTTCTGCTACAATTTTTCCTTTATTTATTATAATTACTCTATCACATATTTGACTAACCTCTGATAAAATATGTGAACTTAGTATTACAGTGTGTTCTTTTCCAAGTTCTTTTATTAAACTTCTAATTTCTGTTATCTGTTTTGGGTCTAATCCAACTGTTGGTTCATCTAAAATTAATACTTTTGGTTCTCCAACTAATGCACCTGCCATACTTACTCTTTGCTTTTGTCCTCTTGATAAATTTTTTATAAGTTTGTTTTGCATCTCCGTAAGCCCTGTTTTTTTAATCATGTCTTGAACCTTTTCTTTTCTTCCTTTTCTCTTTACCTTTTTAAGTTCTGCCATATATGTAACAAATTCTTTAATTGTTAAATCATCATATAGTGGCACTCCTTCTGGCATATAGCCTATTTGTGATTTCGCTCTTTTAGGTCTTTTTAATGTATCATATCCATTTATGACTACATTTCCTTCTGTTTGCTCAATGAATCCTGTTATTGTATTCATCGTTGTACTTTTACCTGCACCGTTTGGTCCAAGTAGACCAACTATTTCTCCATCTTTTACTGTGAAGCTTATATCGTCTACGGCTACAAAGTTTCCATACTTTTTAGTGATATTTTTTACTTCAATCACGAAAGTCTCCTCCTTACTTATTATTCTTATTGCCTACTATATCATTTCTTATTTTTATTGTAAACCTTTTTCACATAATTTTCACAAATATTAACCTTTTTCATTAGGGAGGCTTGTTTTTCAAGTTGGCACTTAGAATTTTTTCATTTTTGTATTGACTTTATTCGTTTTTTATGTTATTATAATAAATGTTTTATGGGTCAGTAGCTCAGTTGGATAGAGCACAGGCCTTCTAAGCCTGGGGTCGGGGGTTCGAATCCCTTCTGGCTCACCAAGATATCGCTATCCGAACCCGGATAGCGTTTTTTGTTAATTTTGAATTTGTAAAAAATATATACATATGTTATAATAAATGTATATTTAACTATGAAATTTTAGGAGGAAAAATATATGTCAATAGTATCAATGGTTGATAGAAGTCTAGGAGAAACTGAATATTATCCTTTAGAATCAATTCATCAGAATAGACGGTTCACAAACATGGATTAGAGAATACCCAAGTGGGTTGGCAACTAGATGCCATTTTAATAATGGAACATTTAGAGTTGAAGAATTAAGTATAACTCCAGGTATTATTCTTTTTACAAATGATGTTTTAAGTGAATTTCTTAGTGAAAATTATAAGTCTTTAGATGAATGGGATCAAATGGATGTGGTTGATGCAATTCAGAATAACTTTGATGAAACTGTTAAAGGTATTGATTTCTCTGATGCCGAAGGTGATTGTCTTTTATCTGAAGGTTTATTAGGTGTTTTAAGAATGAGATATCCTGAGATAGAACAAAATGAGGTATTTAATTTTTATATAAAATTAAATAATGCTATACAAGATTTGGAAACTCGACTTCAAGGTCATCCTTATTCCGATATAACAAATGAAATTCAAGCTCATTTAGAAAATGAAAGTGCAGAGGACTATAATATATGGCAAGCAATAAATTTAACTTATACTGAAAACTTTCTTTGGATAGGAGATAGTGCAACAGGTAAAGGTGGAATAAGGGAAGAATTTCTTCATGACCTAGAAAAAATGCAACAATTAAGCATTAAAGAACATACCTCATCTGAAATTGGAGAAGCTGTTTCAAGTGTAAAACAATCAGATGTAGAAAGTGCATTACATAGTATTACTAGTGAAAAAGAACAAAATATTGACGCAAAAGAAAAATAGTTTTATTGGAGGAACAATGATAAGTAATGAATATAGTGAGGCTTTTGCTGAAACATTAGATATACTAAATCATACACGTAAAGAAGATGTATTAAAAATATCTCCTAAGTTTATAGAATATTTAAAAAGCAATGCTTCTCAAACATACATATCTAATTTAGATCATTCAAAAGAAATAAAAGATATGGATTTAAGTATAAAAACAAAGGCCATATTAGCAATAATTTATAAAAAATTTTGGTGCACTGAAGAAGAAGCAAAAGATTTTGATAGTAGGCTAAGAATAAATGAAAAAAATTATCAATTAGAATTAGAAAAAAAATTCAATACCGATAATCTGTTTAAAGATAAAAAACTGAATGATTCTAAATTAACTAATCAAAATATTGCATTAGTTGGAGTAAAGGATAAAAATTTTTTACAAAAAATATTAGATAAATTAAAAAAGTTATTTAAGTTATGTTAAAAAATGCTATACAAAACTGTATAGCATTTTTTATATTTTTATGAATAATATCACTAATTTATTGATAAAACAATATTATAAATAATTAAATATTTATCTAAAAATTTAATATAATAAACATTGACGTACGTAAAAGTGTATGTTATAATATAATTATATATGGAGGTGTTTTAATTTGACTAATACCAATATAACAAATTTTAGAAAAGATATTTATAAGCTTTTAGAAAATACCATAAAATACAATGAACCTATTAGTGTATCAACAAAAGATGGAAATGCAGTTGTTTTATCTGAAGAAGATTATAATAATTTAATAGAAACATTATATATATCTTCCATACCAAAATTAAAAGAAGAACTTATAAAAAGGAAGAACTCTTCTGATGAGGATTTTGTAAAAGAAGACGAGGTGGATTGGTAATTGTATAAAATAGAATATCATAAAAAAGCACTAAAAGATATTGATAAATTAAAACAAAATAATCTTGTAAAAAAGGCAAAAGCTCTAATTGAAGTTATAAAAAATAACCCTTTTCAAAATCCACCACCTTATGAAAAATTATTACGGTGATTTAAAAAATTTATATTCAAGAAGAATAAACATACAACATAGGCTTATTTACGAAGTGTTAGAAAATGAGCAAACAGTAAGAATATTAAGTATGTGGTCGCATTACGAATAATAACAATTTATTATTATTTCATTTTCTAAATAAATGGGGTTTGGATTTAGAAAATTTCGGTTCACCAAGATAGCGTTATCCGAACCCGGGTAGCGCTTTTTGTATTAATTTATATTAAAGAATCTATAAATAAAAAACATTATCAGTTATTGAAACTTGTAATATTTTTTCATATAAATTATGTATTTACTCATTATTTTATATTTTTATTTCTAATGTACTCCCCATCAAATTCATTTTCAAGTATATCCATATGTAATTTATCATAATACTTTCCTTTTAAAAATATTTCTTCATTTGATACATCTTTTGGAGATAAATATATTCTATCTCCTATTAATTTTTTAAAATATTGCATAATTTATTTCTACTTTAACTTATCTTTTATAGATAATATTAATTTTTACAGTCATTCTGAAAATCTACTCAAATAAATTATATAATATATTTGATTTATTTACAATTATTCTTATAGAATAAATTCGCTTTATTCAGTATATACTAATATAATATCATAAATACATTGTATTGACATTATCTTTATGTTATATTAAAATATTATTTGAAAGAGGTGATATTTATGGCACAAACATTAGTTAATTTTAGAATAGATGAAGCAACCAAAAAACAAATGGAACAAATTTGCAATGAGCTTGGAATAACAATGTCTACAGCTTTTAATATATTTGCTAAA
>CANQZP010000032.1 GCA_947628395.1 uncultured Clostridia bacterium | reverse complement strand
CTCGTTTTAATTTTTGTTAGAATCTATAACGAGTGTATTGAGCCGAGAAAGTCTTTATTTTTAAGTATTTTCAAATAAAATATCATAATAACAATCAATAGTCAAAAAAAAAACACGCTAAAACGTGTTTTTTGTATTTTAAGCTTTTTTAGCAATTTCAGCAATCTCTGTAAAAGCTTTAGGATCAGATACTGCAATCTCAGCTAACATTTTTCTATTAATAGTAACATTAGCCTTTTTTAAACCTGCAATTAACTTACTATAAGTTAATCCATTCATTCTAGCAGCAGCATTGATTCTAACAATCCATAATTTTCTAAAATTACTCTTTTTATCTTTTCTTCCAACATAAGCATACATTCCAGATTTCATTACAGCTTGATTAGCATTTCTAAATCTATAATGTTTTGCTCCATAATAACCTTTTGCTCTTTTTAATATTTTCTTATGTCTAGCTCTAGTTGTTCTAGCTGTTTTAACTCTTGCCATTTATTTCTCACTCCTTTATTTATATGGTAATAATTTCTTTACATGTGATTCACATGTTTTATCTAATATTCCGTCTTGTACTCTAGCTGAATGTTTTTGTCTCTTTGTTTTATTAGCCAATAGATGTCTTCTATTTGCTTTTGTTCTTTTTACTTTACCACTAGCAGTAAATCCATATCTCTTACTAGCAGCTTTATTTGTTTTTAATTTTGGCATAATAATTCTCCTTTCTATTTCTTTGCTAGGATTAAAAACATTGTTTTTCCCTCTAAATGAGGTTTCTTTTCAATTACAGAAATTTCAGATAACTCCTCTGCAAATCTGTTTAGAATTACTTCTCCAGTCTTTACATTGTTTAGTTCTCTTCCACGAAATCTTACTGTAAATTTTACTTTGTTTCCAGACTCTAAAAAACTTCTAGCATTTTTAAGCTTAAATCCAAAATCATGCTCCCCAATATTTGGAGTTACTCTTATTTCTTTAAGCTCAACTGCTTTTTGATTTTTTCTAGATTCTTTTTCTCTCTTAGCTTGTTCAAATTTGTACTTACCATAGTTCATGATTTTACAAACTGGAACTTCTACATTTGGAGCAACTAAAACTAAATCCAATCCTCTATCAGATGCTAAATCTATAGCCTCTTCAGTTTTCATCTGTCCTAACTTCTCTCCATTTTCACTAATAACTTGAACCATTGGACATCTTATTTGCTCATTAATAGGTAATTCTTGTTTTATATAAAACACCTCCACTTATTTTAGCGTTTCATTTTTTACAAAAAAAATGACTTGTTTTCAAAAAACAAATCAATCCACAATAAATATAATACAAAAAATTATATCAAATTTAATAACCTTTTCCTAGACTGGTAAGGTGAGAAATGGACGATTTCTTCTTTAAAACATAAATATTATACATCCATTTTCTTACCTTGTCAAGTATTTTCCCTTATTTTTTGTAGGACAGTCCTTTTCAAACACAAGTACAGCGATATTTATCTTTAAAGCTATATAATAATTGATTTTAAAATGGCTGCGCAGCGACCAAACGAGCCTGATTCTTTCAGGTAGTAGCGATTGAAGCAACTTACAGATATACTTGTATTTCGCATTTTCTTCGAAGGCCGGGCAATTGATAATCGCCACTACGAAATACTTTTTAATCTGGAAGTTGCGACAGCAAAGCCATAAAAAATCAATTATTATACTAGCTTTTATAGGATAATTTTTCTTAACTTAAATAGACATTAACAAGGACGAAGTTTTTTCAAAACTTCGTCCTTTAATTTTCTATTCTTCAGTCTTATCATCTTTTACTTCTTCAACAGGTTCTTCTTTAACTGTATCAGAAACCTCTTCTACAACAGGAGCTTCTGTTTCAACAGCTGGAGCTTCTTCAGGAGCCTTAGCAACCTCTGCTTTTTCTTCTTTTTCAGTAGCAACTTCTTCTACATTTTCAGTAACCTCTGCTACTGGTTCTTCAACCTCTTCTACTGGCTCTGATTCACCAGGAACAACTTCTTCCTTAATAACAATTTCACCAGTTTCAATTCTAGCACCGACTTTTTCCTTAGTCTTAGCAGCTTTACCTACTCTATCTCTTAAGTAATATAACTTAGCACGTCTAGCTTTACCTACTCTAACTACTTCAACTTTCTCAACATTTGGTGAATGAACTAAAAATGTTTTTTCAACACCTACTCCATAAGAAATTCTTCTTACTGTAAATGTAGCATTTACTCCTCCACCTTGTTTTTTAATAATAATTCCTTCAAATACTTGGATTCTTTCTCTATTACCTTCTTTTATTTTTGCGTGAACTCTTACAGTATCACCAATACGTAAATCAGGTATTTTATTCTTTAGTTGCTCATGTTCAATTGACTTAATAATATCCATTATTATTTTCCCTCCTTTTTTAAATTTTCTATATAGTCTTTCTCTTTTTCTGACAAATCTATATTTTTTAATAATTCTGGCCTTTTATTATATGTATTTTTCAAAGACTCTTGTCTTCTCCATTTTCTTATGTTTTCATGATGACCCGAAATCAATACTTCTGGAACATTTTCGCCCATAAAATTTTCTGGTCTAGTATATTGAGGATATTCTAATAATCCATCTGAAAAAGATTCCTCCTCTACAGATTCACTATTTAAAACTCCTTCAACATATCTACTAACACTATCTATAAGCACCATTGCAGGTATCTCTCCACCAGTCAAAACATAATCCCCTATAGAAATTTCTTCATCTACAATTTTTCCTATTACGCGTTCATCAATACCTTCATAATGACCACATAATAAAATTAAATGATTTTCTTTAGCAAGTTCTTTTACCATTTTTTGATTTAAAGTTTTTCCTTGAGGTGATAAATATATAGTTTTAGCATTTTCAGATTTTACAGAAGAATATGCATCATATACAACATCAGGTCTAATTACCATACCAGCTCCACCACCATAAGGAGTATCATCTACTTTTTGGTGTTTGTCTTTAGAAAAATCTCTTATATTAATCAAATTAATTTCTAAAAGATTTTTTTCCTCAGCCCTTTTTATAATACTTTGTTTAATAGGTTCAAACATCTCTGGAAAAAGAGTTAATACATCAAATTTCATATTAAACCTTCTATCAGATTTATAATCATTTTATTTTCCGATAAATTAACTTCTTTTACAACATCTTTAATTGCAGGTAATAAAATTTGTTTTCCTTCTTCAGTTTTTACAACATAAACATCATTACTTCCTGTAGGAAAAACATCAGTTATCTCTCCAAGTAAAGTATTATCTTCTAAATAAACATTTAATCCTATTAAATCAACAATATAATAAGTATCGTCTGGTAATTCTTCTTTATCTTTCCTTTTTACTATTACATAAGAATTTCTAAGTTTTTCAGCTTCTTCTATAATATCTATACCCTTTAATTTTAAAATAACTTGTAATTTATGAAATCTAACTTGCTCAATTTCAAATTCTGTCTGGTTTTTATTTTTTTCAAGTATTATTTTTTTTCCTTTATCAAATTGTTCTAAATTATCTGTAAAAGGATTTATTTTTATTTCACCTTTTAAACCTACAGTATTTACAACTTGACCTATTTCAAAAAAATCTTGCATACCTTTATACCCTTAATCAACAAATTCTACAACTACTTTTTTATTTTCTTTTCCAGCAATTGCTTTAATTAAAGTTCTTATAGATTGCGCTATTTTTCCTCTTTTACCAATAACTCTACCCATATCTTCTTTAGAAACTTTTACTTCATATTTAATTTCTTTTTCTGAAGCAACTTCTGAAATTGATACTTGGTCTTGGTCTTTTACTAAATTTTTAATTACTAATTCTAGAATATCTTTCATGGTTTTTAAAACCTCCTAGACTATTTTATTTTTTCAATTAGACCTTTTACAGTGTCTGTTGGTTTTGCACCATTTTTTATCCATTTTTCTACAAGTTCTTTATCAAGAACTATTGTAGCAGGTTCTGTCATAGGATCATAAGTTCCAATTTTTTCAATAATTCTACCATCTCTTGGAGATCTAGAATCAGCTACAACAATGTGATAAAAAGGAGCTTTTTTCTTTCCTTCTCTTTGTAATCTTATTTTTACCATATTTTCACCCCCTGAAAAATTTTATATATATATATTTAAAAATTTAAAAACAAAATTATCTATAATCATCTAAATCATTCATATCAAATTTACTTTGACCCGTCATTTTGCTCATCATCTTTTTCATTGCACCTTTATCATTTGTCATCTTCTTCATCATTTTTTGAGTCATTTCAAATGAATTTATAAATTTATTGATATCTTGTACTGAAGTTCCACTACCTTTTGCAATTCTAAGTCTTCTACTTCCATTTAATATTTTAGGGTCATGTCTTTCCTCTTTTGTCATAGAGCAAATAATTGCTTCAATTTTATCAAATTCTTTATCATCTACTTGAGCATTTTTAAGTGCGCTACCAACACCTGGTAACATTTTTAAAATTGATGAAAAAGAACCCATTTTTTTAACTTGTCTTAACTGAGTTAAATAATCTTCCAAGTCAAATTTCTGTTTTTTCATCTTTTTTTCTAGCTTTATAGCTTCTTCTTCATCAAAAGCTTCTTCAGCTTTTTCTATAATTGATAAAACGTCTCCCATTCCTAAAATTCTTGATGTCATTCTCTCAGGACTAAATACCTCTATATCGCTTAATTTTTCTCCAGTTGCTGCAAATTTTATAGGCTTACCAGTAACTTTTTTTACTGATAAAGCTCCACCACCTCTAGTATCACCATCTAATTTTGTAAGTACAATTCCATCAATTCCTAAATCTTGATTAAAATGCTCTGCAACATTTACAGCATCTTGACCTGTCATACTATCAACAACAAGTAAAATTTCATGAGGTTTTACACTTGCCTTTAGATCTTTAAGTTCTTGCATTAATTCTTCATCTATATGAAGTCTACCAGCAGTATCTAGTATAACTACATCATTTAATTTTGAAATAGCAGTATTCATAGCCTGTTTTGCAATAAGAGTAACATCTTTTGTTTCCTCATTTGCATATACAGGAATATTTAATTGTTTTCCAACGACTTGTAATTGTTTAATAGCAGCTGGTCTATATACGTCACATGCTACAAGTAATGGATTTTTTCCTTGTTTTCTAATTAAATTAGCAAGTTTTCCAGCAGTAGTAGTTTTACCAGAACCTTGAAGACCTGCAAGCATTATAACTGTAGGTGGATTAGAAGAAAAAGATATTCTGCTTTCTTCTCCCCCTAATAACTGAGTAAGTTCATCTTTTACGATTTTAATAACTTGCTGTCCTGGTGTTAATGACTTAAGAACATCTTGACCCAAAGCCTTTTCTTCAATAACTTTAATAAAATCTTTTACTACTTTATAATTTACATCCGCTTCTAATAAAGCAAGTTTAACTTCTCTCAAAACTTCTTTTAAATCACTTTCACTTATTCTTGCTTTACCTCTAAGCTTTCTAGTAATTTCTTGTAGTCTCGATGATAATCCTTCAAAAGCCATAATTACCTCCTAAACTAAACAATTAAGTTCATTTTTAATATGTTCAAGAATTTTTGCAACTTGTTTATCTGATGATTTATCTTGTATCTTATTGAGCTCAGATAAAATAATTGCTATTTTTTCTTCTTGAAGTAATGTCTTTTTCATAAGCCCTAACTTTTCTTCATATTCGAAAAGTTTATTTTCCCCCTTTTTTATATTATCTCTTACTGCCTGTCTAGTTATATTATTATTTTCAGCAATCTCAGAAAGAGATAAATCATTATTGTAATAATCATCAAGAAATTCATATTGTTTATCAGTTAAAAGTTTTCCATAAATTTCACAAAGTACACTAATTTCAATATTTTTCTCCATGATTATCACCTCTTTTAAAATGTAATGCTTATATACTTTACACCCATTTTCCATTTTTGTCAAGTATTTTAAGAAAAAAAACAGGTTCGCCACTCTAGACGAACCATCTTCTCCTTGTCTATACCTTCATTTTAAGGGCAATGCTTGTCCCTGCCCTTTTTCTCATACCTTTTATATTGTCTTATCCCATTCATTCTTCAATCATACATTTTGAACGGATTCAAAAATCTGCCTATTTTTATTTAATTTACCCAATCAATAATCTTATCTCCCCCGGGCGCTCCCCAAGGTGCTCCTGAAATACTATCTTTTGATTTATTTATTACTATACTAGTTATATTGCTAGCTGCTGAAAAAGCTGTCCCACTAATTGATTCCATTGTACTTGGTAAAGTTATAGTTTCAAAACTTGACTCTTGAAATAAATAACTTCCATCTAGTTTTGCTACCCCTTCAGGTATTTCTAGTTTTTTTCCAGCATTCTTACAATTAGAAAAAGCGTAATTTGTTATATTTTTAACTTCTTCAGGTATCTTCACTGTTGTTATATCATTTTTTACCCAATATAAAGTTTTATCTTCTTTTTTACTTATTAAATAATTATTATCTTTCATTTCAAAATTTGGATTATCAGAGTCTACTGTTATTTGGTTAACCCAAATATAGTCACCTTTAGAAAAACTATTTACATTCTTAGGTAAATTAAGAGTTGTAATTTTTGGAAATAGTCCCCAAGAACCATCTGTAGTTTCAAAACTTTCTGGTAGAGTAATCGAATTTATACCTGAACTTGCAAATGCCCCTCCTAAAATTTTTTTAACACCTGCTGGAACAGTTACACTTCCTGTTGCTGCACACCTATATAATGTCTCTCCATTTTTACTTAATAGGAATGTATTGCTGTTTGACTTGAAATTTGGATTTGTATCATCAACTATTATAGTTGATATAGTATCATTCCATATTTGTTTATCAATTGTTTTTACACTTGCTGGAATATTCACAGTTTTTAAATTACTACATACTAAAAAAGCACCAAAAGCTATCTTCTCAACAGAATTTTCTATATTTAAACTTGTTATTTGAGATAAAGCACCTATAAGTTGTGTTTTTTCCTTATTATATAAAACTTTACTATCATCATCAAATTCAAAATATTTATTATCAGAAGTATCTATTTTAATTAAATTTTTTGAAATATTACCATTAGCTGTTATTGTTTGCAATTTACTAGGAAGTTTCAGTGTTGTAAATGTTGCAGCATCAAGATTTTCTCTATCTAAAGTTTCTAAATTTTCAGGAAGTTGGAATTTATCATTTAGTGGACAAGTATCAAAAACTAGAGCATTTAATACTTTAATATTATTAGATATTGTTACATTTGATAATTTAATACAACTTCTAAAAGCATTCCCCCCTATTTCTGTTACAGTATCACCTTCCATTGTAACTGTATTTAATTTTGTACAATTCATAAAAGCACTGTTTCCTATTGTTTTTACCCCTTCTTGTATTATTACCTCTTCTAAATATGGATTATTTGAAAATGCATTTGCTCCTATTGTTTTTACTGATCCTGGGATTACTATTCTTTTTACATTTATTCCATTAAATGTTCCTTGCTCTATTTCTGTTATCATACTTGGAATTATTAACTCATCATTTTGTATTAGTTCATTTATATTATCATAATCACATTTTAATTTTATATTTCCATCTGCTATTTCTAATTTTAATGGATTATATTCTACTCCTAAGTCTTTTGCCCATTTCTTTTCTTGTTCTGTACAGTTAGCTGTTGTATATAGCGTTCCATATAATATCATGAACTTATTTTTGTGTTCGTCTTTTATATCTTTAATAATAGATTTTATATCTCCTGTGTTCCCATCTTCAGCACTTTTTATCGTTAAATAAAGCTCATCTGCATAGAATGGCAATTGTTCTGAGTCTACTATATTATCTACTCCTATTTGTTCTCCTGCCTTGTATATAGAAAGCTCTTCCTTATATTCTCCGAAGTGCTTCTTTAAATTTAGCCTCTTTAGCCCTAGTTAAAATTCCATTATCACCAACCACCATTGCTATTGTCACACCAGCAAGAATCAACAAAACAATAATAGTAATAACTAAAGCAATTAAAGTAATACCTGATTCTCTTGTAGGGGCGGGCCTTGCGTCCGCCCTTTTCCCTGCCTCTACACCTTTTGTAATAAAATTTTTCTTCATTTTCTTTTGTCTCTCCTTCCTTTTATCTTATATATTTTTTTACAATACACCAGCGCGAAGGGATTTTTAAAATCTCTTGCTAAATTTTCATATTGAATTAAATTTTTAATGGCTGCGCAGCGATCAAACGAGACCTTTGGGTCGAGTGCGATTGAAGCAACTTACAGATATTTTGTATTTTGCATTTTCTTCTAAGACTAGGCGATTAATAATCGCCTCTACGAAATACTTTTTAATCTGAAAGTTGCGACAGCAAAGCCATAAAAATTAATCAATATGAAAATTTAACACAAACTCTCATAAATCCCTGGGAGCGACCGTCAAACCTCTCACAAAATTTTTTATAAAACGCAAAAAAGCCTACAGATTTTGCATATCACAAAACCCATAGACTTTTATCTATGTTACTCTTACATTATTTAAACAACTATTTGTGTGTGTGTGTGTGTGTGTGTGTGTGTGTACTCTCTCAAGACTTTCAGCGTTTTTCATTTGTACTATCTCCTCCAAAAATTTATATTATAATCTTACATATAAAAAAACAAAAAGTCAACCTAAAAAATTTAGATTTTTATCGTTATTACAAATAATAATTTTGATTACATAACTTTTCAAACAATTTTTTCCTATGATACTTTTAATAATTTAATATATTCATCTTTTCTAGACCAAGGAATTGTATCAACTTTATAGTTTTTAAATCCATCTAGAACATTTGAATCAATTCTATTTTCATCATTTAAAAAAACAATCAATTTACTATCATTATTTCTTGCTTCCTTTGTATCATTCCACATAAATATTGTATTTTGAAAATTTTGTTTATTAGGATTGTTAATTACTTTACATAGTCTTTCTGGTTGTGTTTTAGTTCTCTGTATAAGATATTCATAAGAATATAAAAATCCAGATTTACCAATAAAATTAACATCCTTACTATAAAAAATTTCTTTTTCATCTAAAAATTTAGTAACATCATCTATAAATATTGAAGCAACTTTATTTTGTGATAACATAAACATATCATCAATATTTAACATTGCCTGCATCAAAAATAATATTTTTCGCGGGAAATCCTCAATATCTGTTTTAACAATTAGTTCATCATCTTTCAAATCAACCCTATATTTATTTAAAAAAGTAGATAATAATTGTTTCCTTTTAATACTATTTATATCAATTCCAGACATTTTTAAATTATTTATTGTATAAGAATCATCTGTAATTATAATTTCACTATCATTTTGTATTTTTGCATATACTTGTAAATAATCATTATATCTATCTAAAAAAGGACTTGTAATTTCTAAATATTCTCCAATTCTATTTACAGATATTTCATCTTCTAACCAACTAATATATTTTTCTTTTAATTCAATAGGATTTAATTTTATATCCATCCTTTATCCCTTTCTTTCTATATTTCTTTTTGATATATTATATCCCAGTCTTCTCTTATAATATTAAACCTTTTAAAAAACTCTAAACAATATTCATATAAATCAGCTCTATTAACATCAAATGGTATAGCATCTAGCATTTCTGTTTTCTCATTATATATATGAAGATGATTTCCTATTATTTTCGTTCCGTCAGAATTAATATGAGTAGAATTAGTAATATCTAATCTCATAATTGGTGTACTATTCATATAAGTTCTCCCTTGAAATGTACATTTTTCTTTGGATATAGAGCTTCTGAATATATTAACTATACATTTCGTTCCTTCATCTTTAACAAAGACATCAAATTCTAATTTTTCCCCCATACTTGGAAATGTTAAATTAGATTTATTTACTTTTTCTTTCAATGCATCTATTATTTTTTTTGCTTGTTCAGTCGTAAGTTTATAATTATCATTTATTTTTATTTCTTTATTTTGCTGACTCATGAGTTACCTCCATAAAGATAATTATAAAACTTTTGTTTGCAATTGTCAATAATTTATTATATTATATAACAAAAAATCCTTAAAAGCTGTTACATTTATATGTTTTTTTTATTACATTTCTTGATTTTCCATATATAGTGTAAGCGTACATTATGGACATTAAACCTATACAATTAACTAAAAAAATAGACAGATTTAAAAATCTGCCTATTTTTTTTGTTACTACATTTCATTTGAATTAATAGCACAACAACAATACATTGCAAAAGCATTAAAAATCACTAGTCCAGCTATAATTACTAATACGATGTTTTTTACCATAAAAATGCCTCCCACTGTATTATAGATGATAAAATTTACCTACTTATATACTATTCATCTTTTCATTTTATATTACAAAATTTCTATTAAATTTTCTCCTACAATCTCTTTAAATTGCTCTAAAATCTCATCACTCATATATACAGCACCACAAGGCTTTATCTCAGCTTTATCAATAATCTCTATCTTACAATTAACAAAATCTCCACTAAAAAATTTAATCGCACCCTTTAATCTATTTCTAGTTTCTACATCAAGCTCAGTAACATCAATTCTAATCAAATTTTTTCTTGGCAATTTTTCATCACTTACATTTGCAAAATCTTTTATTTCCTTAACAACAATTTTAGGCTCTTCATCTTCTTTTAAACTTAATCTTCCCTCAACCATTATAATACTATCATTCACTAACAAATTACTACATTTAGAATAAACACTATCAAAAACAACTATTTCTATACTACCATATAAATCTTCAACTGTTACAAAAGCCATTATAGTATTTCTTTTAGTATATTTCTTTTTAATAGAAGTAATAGTTCCTGCATATTTTACATTTTGTCCATCAGAAAATTTAGACTTTCCATTTTCCATGATCTCATCTTGAATACTTTTTATTTGAAGAGAATCTATATTAGTTTTCCTTTTTATTTCATCTCTAATTTTGTCTAATGGATGACCAGAAATATAAATTCCAAGCATTTCTTTTTCCATAGACAATAGCTCTCTTTGCTCTAATTCTTTAAGTTCAGTATAGTTATATTTTATTTCATCACTATTATCAATTGCAAAATCAAACATAGTAACTTGATTTTCTAAAGAATTTCTTCCCTCTTGATTTATAGTGTCTAAAATATTTTCAAAAGAAGCTAAAAGAGTAGCTCTAGTTTTTCCTAATTCATCAAAACAACCAGCCTTTATCAATCCCTCAATACACTTTTTGTTAACACCTTTATCTTTTATTCTCTCACAAAAATCATGAAATGATTTGAATTCACCATTTTCTTGTCTTTCCTCTACAATACTGTTAATTGCAGCAATTCCAACATTTTTAATACTACCTAATCCAAACCTAATCTTACCATTTTGTACAGTAAACTTAGTAAAACTTTCATTTATATTTGGCTTCAAAATCTCAATATTTAATCTTTTACATTCATCTATATAAACAGGAACTTTATCTAGATTTCCCAAGAAACTATTTAAAGTAGCTGCCATAAATTCTTCTTTATAATAAACTTTTAAATATGCTGTTCTGTATGATACAACAGAATAAGCTGCAGCATGTGATTTATTAAATGCATATTTTGCAAATTCTGCCATCTCATCAAAAATTTTATTTGCAGACTGTTCATCTATACCATTTCTAACACAGCCAGGTATTATTATATTTCCATTTTCATCAGTTTGACCATGAATAAAATATTCTCTTTCTTTTGCCATTACATCTAGTTTCTTTTTACCCATAGCCCTTCTTACTAAATCAGCTCTTCCTAAAGAATATCCAGCTAAATCACGAACTATTTGCATAACTTGTTCTTGATAAACCATACAACCATAAGTAACATTCAAAATTGGCTCTAATGCTGGATGAGTATATTCATTATGACCAGGATTTAATTTTCCTTTTATATATCTCGGAATTTGATCCATTGGTCCTGGTCTATATAAAGAAACTCCTGCAATAATATCTTCTAGACTATCTGGTTTAAGTTCTTTCATAAAATTAGTCATTCCTTGACTTTCAAATTGAAAAATACCTACACTTTTACCTTCAGCCCATAATTTATAAACTTCTGGATCAGACATATCCTCATCAAATTTTACATCTATCCCCCTATTTGCTTTTACAAGTTTTATCGTATCTGAAATAACTGTTAAAGTTCTAAGACCTAAAAAGTCCATTTTTAAAAGTCCTAACTCTTCTAAAAGAGTCATAGTATATTGAGTAGTAATATTTCCATCATTTACATATAAAGGAACATAAGTATCTACAGGATTTTTAGTAATAACAACTCCGCATGCATGAGTAGAAGCTTGTCTTGGAAGTCCTTCTAATCCCATAGCTATTTCTAATAAATTTCTAACTTGTGGATCTGTTTCATAAACTTCCTTAAATTCAGGATTTTGCTCTAAAGCTTTTTTTATCGTAATATGAATTTCCATTGGAACCATTTTTGCTAACTTATCAGTTTCACTATAAGGATAATCTAAAACTCTACCAACATCTCTAATTACCATTCTAGCTGACATTGTACCAAAAGTAATAATCTGTGAAACGTGGTCAGAACCATACTTTCTAGCTACATAGTCTATAACTTCTTGTCTTCTTTCATAACAAAAGTCAACATCAAAATCAGGCATACTAATTCTTTCAGGATTTAAAAATCTTTCGAAAATAAGATTATATTTTATAGGATCTATATCAGTAATTCCAATAGCATAAGCAGCAATAGAACCAGCTCCAGAACCTCTTCCTGGACCTACTGGTATTCCTACAGATTTAGCATAATTAATAAAATCCCATACAATTAAAAAATAATCTACATATCCCATTTTTTCTATAACAGATATTTCATACTCTAATCTTTCTTTTACTTCATCTGTAGGGTTTTCACCATATCTATTTTTTAAACCATCATAGCATAACTTCTTAAAATAATCTGCATGTGTTTCAAATTCTTCTGGGACATCGTAATTTGGAAGTTTAGTAACACCAAATTCAAAATCATAATTACATTTTTCAGCAATTTTTACAGTATTTTCAACCGCTTCTGGTATACTTGAAAAATAATCTTCCATTTCTTCTGGTGATTTTATATAAAATTCATCAGTTTCAAATCTCATTCTATCTTCATCAGAAATCTTTTTTCCTGTCTGAATACAAAGTAAAATTTCATGATTGTAACTATCTTCTTTTTTTAAATAATGCGCATCATTTGTAGCAACTAAAGGAATATCTAATTTTTTAGCAAGTTCTATCAATTTTTGATTGCATAGTACCTGCTTTTGCAAACCGTTATGTTGTATTTCAATATAATAGTCGCCTTTAAATATATTTTTATGCCAAAGAGCAATTCTTTCAGCCTCTTCCATATCATTTTTCAAAATTGCCTGACTTAATGAACCTGCCAAACAAGCACTTAAACAAACAAGACCTTCACTATATTTTTCTAATATTTCTAAATCTATACGAGGTTTATAATAAAATCCGTCAATATATGATAAAGAAACAAGTTTAGTTAAGTTTTGATAGCCTGTCTTATTTTTAGCAAGCAAAATCAAATGATTATAACCACTATCAATATTAGGTTCTTTCTGAAATCTACTTCTAGGAGCAACATACACCTCACAACCAATAATAGGTTTTATATCATTTTTCTTACACTCTTTATAGAACTCAACAGCGCCAAACATATTACCATGGTCAGTAATAGCAATAGCCTTCATTCCAAGCTCTTTTGCCCTTACTGGCAAATCTTTAATTCTACTCATTCCATCTAATAAGCTATACTCACTATGAACATGTAAATGCACAAAATCAGCCATATTTTTTAATCCCTTCTATTACTACAAACTGGTCAGAAAAGAATTAAACTAAAATTTAATTCTTTTTTCAACCTTATAACAACTTTATTATTCCATCTAAATTTTTAGCCTGAACTTTAGGAATTTCCAAAACCTCAAATTTAGAAACCTTATCACCAAATTGTATTTCTACTATATCACCCTTTTTTATTTCATAACTAGGCTTAACTATCTTCCCATTAACAGAAACTCTCCCCTGATCTGCCACCTCATTTGCAACAGTCCTCCTCTTTATAATCCTACTCATTTTTAAAAACTTATCTAAACGCATACCCTTCTCCTTAATCTTTTACAATTACATATCACATTTTTTAACTTAAATCAAGAGCCTCATA
>CANQZP010000031.1 GCA_947628395.1 uncultured Clostridia bacterium | reverse complement strand
TTGCATACAGCTACATTTTCGTATGTGTTTATTTCTATTCCTCTAAAATCTTTTATGTCCCTTTTTTCTATTTTATAATCAACTTCTTTTTTACAATATGGACAATATTCTTTCATTTTAATTCACCTCATCATATTTACCAAATTCATGTACTGACAAACAAACTGATTTTTCTGTATTCTCAACTCTAATCTTTATATAAAGTTTAGTGTCTTCGAATAAAGGATTAAATTTAAATATCCAACCTTCATATTGTGGATCTCTGTCTTTTTCTGGACCAGCAAAGCAGTCATCTACTGAAAGTCCTCTTATAATATCTTTAATATCTTCTCGATTTAAATTGTACTCTCTCATAAACTCTTTATTTTTTTCAGTCCTGACAATAATAAATTTATCTCCGTCGTTGTCTTTATCTACAATTCTTTTAATGTTCAGTAAATTTTGACTTTGTATTTGACCTCCTATAGTATTCATATATGCTATCTCCTTTATTTGTGTGCCATTTTTTGATGGCATTTTTATTTTACCATGGTTACTATTATTAGTCAATACATTTTTTAAAATTTTCTTAAGATTCTGATTAATTTTTTATTCATAGTACTATTAATTCTATTTTTATATAATTTAATTACATTAAAAAGTGCACTTTAAGAGTATATTTATTTCATTTTTTGCTTTTTTCCCATTCTTCAGATTTCTTTTTATATCTTTCTTCATCACTTGCTAATATTTTTGTGCCATCATCAAACATAATTAAGATTTTACTGAAATCTTTTCCTCCAAAATGTAAATAATTTTGTCCACCATCAATATAACAAGAGTCACATTGGCAAGATACAAAATCATGCACACTTTTTGATTTAATTACATCTCCACAAATTAAACATTTTATCTTCATTGAATATCGTTCCTTTATATATATTTTTTAAATGTATCTCTTAATATTATCACAATATCTATAGACTTATTCATCAATTCATTATAATTACTATGATCATCAAAATTTAATCCTTTTATATAATAAATTATTCTTGAAGCTTTACTATTATCTAATCTTCGCCATTCTAATTTAAAACCAAGACTTTTTTCAATTTCTTCTTTATTTTCAAATAATTTATCAAATAACTCCTTATTATCAGGTATATACAATTCTACACCAATTACAGAGTCTTTATTAACTAATGTAATATCTATATGTGCCTCACTTGTACCTATTGCTACGGTATACCAATGATCTGTTGTTGCCTTTCTAATATTAAAAGGTTTTCCTCTTTCTATGACTACATTATTGAATTGATTCCAAAATTCAATTCTTTGAGATTGTGATTTATTCATACTATCATTACTATTAGAAGATTTATTATTTTTTATAAAATCATTTGGTTGCTCTACAACTTGAAACATTGGTGCAGGATCTGAATTACCTATTTTGTAAGCATGAATTTCTATTAAGAAAAAATTTAAATTTGTACTAGTATTATTATTTAGCCATTCAACGGCACTTCTATGTTCTTCTCTTGCTTCTTTTACAATCCATACAATAACCTTCGCATCTAGTCCAGAAGCATAAGTAATTATTTTTCCTAAATGATCATGATTAGATGTTTCTAATTGATTTTCAATAATGACTTTTGTCCCTGTTGTTTCATCTTTTGCAAATAAATCACATCTATAAGCTCCTACATAGGTTTCTTTACTAATATCAATCAAAGTTAAACCTAATATATCGTTTAAATTTTCAATATTTTCTTTTTTAGATAACCATTCAGAGAAACCATATTGTTCATGTTTCCATATTTCTCTTATATCAACTTTTTCTAATTTTCCAATATTCATTATACTCTCCTTCTACTCTCCTTCTAATTTATAATCTTTTCCCTCTTCTGCTACCATATTTAACTTATTACTATTTTCATACTTAACATGCCCATCCACATCTTTTACGTTGTCTATTTTGTTTTCTTTGCCATATGTATAAATTTCTTTATATTTATCACGTGCATAAAGCCCAACATCTTTTATAACAAGCTTTTGAATTGCAGATATAATTGTTTCCATAGTATTAAAATCTGGTTTTCCGTCCTTTATAGGTAATAGTATATTTAATTCATCTGCATCTTTAGCATAAAAGTTTCTTCCATAATTAAATTGACCATTATGTGATGATTTATGTATAGCTGAAGTTACAAATATTGCAACATTCATAGGTAAATTTTCTGTATGTACAATCGCTACATGGTCATCTCCTCCATATTCATAATTTCTATATTTTGCAGAACCAAACATATCAATAGTAGTTGTATTTTTAGAAAAAATTTTGACATTATTTCCTATAAAATCTGATACTCCCTCATCTTCTTCTCCAGCTGTTACAAACGGCAAATTCCCAGGTATTCTATCTTCACTTTTTAATCTCTTTCCTCTTGTTGATTCCCCAAACAACTCTTTCAAGTTAAATTTTTTCCATTTTAATTTATCATAATCTTCGAGCACCTGTTGTTCCTTATTCTTAAGTTGGAAATTATCCAAACCATTTTGCTTTAGATAGATACATAATTTTTTTATTTTCTCCTCTTCTAGCTTATTTACCAAATTTTCCATAAATTCAAATCTGATTTTATTGTTTTTTACTGGAAGTTTAAATTTAATTGATTTAATCATTTTGACATCTGAACCTGTTCCCCAAGATAGTCTTTCTATTGAGTGATTTATAGTTGCTATTATAAACTTAGCATTTATAGGAGTTAGAAAATCAAATTTTGGTTTTAGCACTTTAACTTTGTTTCCTGTAGCGAATTTGTTTTTATGATAGAATACTTTAAATGTATCCTGTGCAAAGGATAAACAATTTCCATCATTTACTTCTGATTCACTAGCTTTAATATAACCCCTCTGTCCATTATTCGTTGTTGCTCTAACTATATATTCATAGCTATTTTCAACCCTGTTCGGATATATTATTACATTATTTGCATGAAAAATTCTATTTGAAGAATGAATCTCAAATAAATCTCCAATCTGGTATTCGCCCCACTCAACGTTTTCCAATTCTTTATTGAGTGAGGCATCTATTTTCCCAAGCGATTATTATCCTCCTTTTCATGTCTTAATAATCCTGAGACTTCCCAAACCAAATAATCACTTATTGTTTTTTTAAAATCTTCTAATCTTGGCTTTATATCTATAGGAGCTGACTGGTTCCAATCAGCACCATTTTCAACATCTATTTTTCCTTCATAATATTCTTTTTCTGTAAATATATTTAATTTAGATTTACCAAAACGTACTAAATCTATAACTTCCTGATAACGTTCTTTAGCATTATCAGTATCTCTTAAATTATTACTAGCTTTTTTACGATTTGTACGAGTATATCCATCATTTGAAAAATCTATAAATTTAACTATATCATCATTCTGATGAGCTTCTCCCACTCTAAATACATATATATTTGTTTGAACACTGGATTTTCCTATAAACAAATCTATAGGCATCTTTATGCTTGCTAATAATGTGCTATGTTTTAGTATGTTTTTATTATATGATATTGCTTTTCCTGAGCCTGCAGAATTTTGAATAATAATAGCTGCATATCCCTTATCCATCATAGATAGAGCTTTTTCAACGAATATCATTCCATTACCTGCTGATGAATAAGGTGGATTTAAAACAAAAGCTGTGGCAGGGAATTTTTTATCTGTATTTTCAAATCCATAGTTTCCATTAAAATCTTTAATAGAATCCTTGTTTAAAATATTAGAACTACCATCTCCCATTAAAATCATATTAAGAATAGCTAACATATATATACTTGGAAGTATTTCTAAACCTAGTAATTGATTTGCTTTGATTTCTGCTGATTTAATTGCTAATCGTTCAGGTGATTTTATCTTATTTTTAGCATCAATCAACATTTCATTCATAGCAGCAACTAAAAGCCCGGCAGATCCCGTAGCAAAATCCCAAACATATGAATCTTTATCAACTCTTGCCAATTTTACAAGTAAATTTGCTACATATGCTGGTGTTAATACAACATCATTCAACTTATCTTGTGAAAAACCTAACCAACTATACATTTCGTTAAATAACTTACCTGTAAAATCTGTTGACAAACCTATTTTATAATATATTCCTAGATCGTCAACAATTTTAGTAAATACACGTTTTAATTGACTTTCTCCATTATCAATTTTATTAATATTTTCAGTAGTAAGTGTATTTTGTAGCGTTCTTATAATAAAATTTTTCTTTTCTTTTGGTAAATTTTTTTCATTAAGGAATGCTCTAATTTTCCTAACAATTATATCTCCATCTGTATTTCCTTCCTCGATAGAAGATTTTAAATCAGCCTTTTCAAGTGGAGATACCTTTCCAGGTACACCAATTGTCGCTATTATTGAAGCTGCAACAAGATAAACCCTATCACTTTCTGATAATCCTTTTTCATTTTGGTATATATCATTATTAAGTCTTACTAAGCTAGCTTCAATTTCTTTTTCTCTTTTTTCTTTTAATTTTTCTATTTCTTCTTGCGATAATTGTAAATTCTTAACTTTTTCTATAAATTCATCAAAATTTTCTTTTTTCAAGAAGGAAAAATCTGTATATACATCTACTTTTTGTCCTATCCCAAAATTTTTCTTTGATACATAATAAACTCCTATAGAATATTGAACTTTATCACTATCATCTTTATAACCAGTCATACCTATCGAAATAATATCTGTATAACTTGTATAATGTAATAAAGCATTTGCATAATGAACTGCACCATTTACTGCATATGAATTGATATTATTAAAAATTGGCTCATTTTTTGCTGATCTATTATTAACCTGACCATTAGAATCTAATTTAACTAATTTATCTTTATATCCCTTATACTCTATTAAAATAGGATAGTAATTCATGTTTTTATCTTGTAAAAGTAATTTAACATCAGGTCTATTTCCACCATTGCCTCCACTTTTTGAATAGTATTCGTTTAGTGCGGTATCTATTTCAGTATTTAATGATTCTTGTTCTAATTTATAATCTAACTTATAATCTTTAAGCCATCCATTTGCTATATCTGCAATAATAGGTTCTATAGATTTATTCGTATTTCTTGCCATGCTATTTTTCCCCCTCTAATTTTATTCCTATAATAACATATACATTATAATTCAGTACATCACATATTTTAACTAATATTTCACCTTCCACAATTTTATCTTTTCCTAACTTTGCATTTGTAGTAATTCTTGATTTTTTTACATAATTGTGTTTTATTTATTTTTTGTCTATCATTAATTTCCATAGTTCGCCATAAGTAATATACATTTAATGACCTTCTATTTTTTATCACTAATTCCAATATTATTCTATCATTTGTAACATTTTATTTCAAGATTTTCTTGAACATTCCAAATAAATTCATTAGTTGTTGTATTGGATATTTTATTTATAAATTTTTCTACAAAAAAATAGTAACCACTTATCTAGCAGTTACTATCTAATATTCATTTCCCCTATACCTCATACTCCCACAAACTCAATTTTCCCTTTGCCTCTATTGGTTCTTCAAATACTTCTACATCTTCTAATTGCCACCCATAATTTTCTTTAAATGAACTATCCGTGTATATTTCTTTATTTTCTTTTAATAACATTTCCTTAAGCTCTGGACACATTTTTATACAATCTACCAGTCTAACTTTTCCTAAAATTTTACCTGTTGGCATATCATCTGGTATATATTTTGCTAATCTTTTCATTGCTTCTTTGTCTATTCCTTTTCCAGCATGTATCAACAATTCTCCTCTGTATTTAGTTTGCCAACTTCTAAACTCAAATCTTTTATTCTTTTGCATAATCAATGTTGCCCATGGTTGCTTTATTGTTAATACTTTCATAAATTCTCCTCTTTTAAAATTTTATTAAATAATTCTCTTGTATTATCATATGTAATCGTTTTCAGTGCATCTTCAAAAGTCACCCACTTCATTGATTTTATTTCACTTTCCTGATATTTCTCATTACCACTTATCTTCTTAGCAATAAATAAAACAACTTGCTTATATGTGCCTTTATCTGTAAAATATTCCATTGTATATCTTTTATTTTCATTTATTTCTACATCTAAATTTGTTTCTTCTTTTACTTCTCTTCTTGCTGTTTCTATTTCTGTTTCACCGACTTCTACATGCCCTTTAGGAAATCCCCAATGTCCTTTTGTTTGCTGAATTAAAAGCACTTTATCTTTCTCTATAATAATACATCCACATGATTTTTCTTTATTTAAATTATTCATCTTATAATCTCACTTTTTTTACTCAATATCTATTTTTTCAATTATACCACAATAAATAAATTATAATAAATACTATTTCAAAAATAATGCATAATTTGAAACATTATGATAAAATAAATTTAAAATAATTTTAGGAGGATTATATGATAAAATATATAGAAAAAACACCATCTGCAGAAGAATTTAATTATTTAACAGATTCTGTAGGTTGGGGAACTAGAAAAAATTCAATAATTAATGAAGCACTAAAAAACACTTTATATTCACTATGCGTATTTGATAATGACAAATTAATTGGATATGGAAGAATTATAGGAGATAAAACTATATTTTTATATATTCAAGATATAGTAGTACTTCCAGAATATCAAAATAAACATATTGGAACTAATATTATGAAAAATTTATTGAATAAAATTGATACATATAAAAAAATTAATCCTGATATAAGGACATATTTAGGTGCTTCAAAAGGAAAAGAAAAATTCTACGAAAAATTTGGATTTATTTCCAGACCTAATGAAGATTTAGGAGCTGGAATGATTTTGTATTAAAAACACGGCATTTGTGCCGTGTTCTTTTTTAAAATATGAAAATAATATATGTCATTGCTAGTGCAGCTAAAACTCCTGAACCAAAGTTAAAGTTCCAGTCTTCCTTAATATTTTCTACTTTATCATCTGCATTTATAAATTCTTTTATCTCATCAAATTTTTTATCCAGAAATGTTCTATCATCAGGCATTTCATCTACATAATCAACATCATAACTATCAATTTCTCCAACAGTAAACCTAGCCGAAAAATCTTTTGTCTTTCCTGGCTTTAAATCTTCAATCTTAATATACTTAGTTTCTAATAAATCTCCATTACTATAAGATCTAATTCTCATATATTTACGAGGAATCGTCTTATCAGAAGTATTAGTCACTTTACCATTATAAAAACCTTGTGCCTTATTAGATTTAACTTCATTAGTTTCAACATTTATTCCATCTTCTGACTTTGATACATTTACATTACTTTTCAAATCTGTATAAGAATTTTCAAGTAAGATATTTGAAACAACAGTAGAAAAAATAAAAAATGCAACAATCCACAAAGCATACATAGCAAATGTCTTTAATCTATCCATAAAACTCCTCCTCTAAATTTTTTCATCTCTATCCATATTGTACCAAATTTCTAGACAAAAGTCAATTTATGTAAATTTTTATTTTGAAACCTTTATCTCTTTTCCTAAGAAAGTTGAAAAAATATAAACCTCATCAACAATTCTACCTAATGCATCTTCCAAAGCTCTCTTATACAAGTCCAATTGAATCCTATACTTATCTATCAGTATCTGTTCATCTTTTACATAATCGGTCTTATAATCTACTAAAATCACATTATCATTTTCATCTATAAAATATAAATCAATAATACCTTGAACTAAAATCGTTTCATCAGAATTAACACCATAAACTTCATCAGTAGAAATATTAATATAAAAAGGTTTCTCTTTTTCAAAAAACTTGGAATTTCTCACTCTTTCAGCTAAACCTGAATTTATAAAATTATAAATATGTTTTAAATCAATAACTTTTCTCTCTTCTTCAGTTATCTTATTTTCAAACTGCATTTTTTGCAAAAACTTCTCTATATCATCTAAAGTATACGTATTTCTTAAATCTAACGACTGTAAGCATAAATGAATTAAAGTACCAATTTCAGCTTTTGAAATCTTTTTATTCTTCATAAAATTAGGCTTTATTTCCTCATCATAAGTATCTTTAACTTCAGTTTTTAGGCTTTTTATCTGACTAACACTTAACTTACTTGGAATAGTAGTTAACTTGTCACCTTCATATTCCCAATCTAATAATTTTGTAATTTCTGAAAAATCTCTTTGTTTTTCAATATCAAGATGGCGAATATCCTTTTTACTATCTTCTTCAAAGGAAATATCACTTTTTTTAATTTTTTTAATCTCTAAAACATCTTCAATATTTTCATTATTTAAAATAACAAACTCTAACCAATCCAAATAATTAGTATATTTTTTTATAAGTAAATGATTTAAAGAATCTCCTTCTTTTTCATAAACTGTAAGCAAGTCTTTCTTATCTTCAATTTCTTTTTCAAAATCTTTCGAAACTCCAGTTATTATAAGCTTTTCTTTAGCTCTTGTAAGCGCAACATACAAAATCCTCATTTCTTCAGAAATAGCTTCATTTCTCACTTTTAAAGCAATTGCAGTTTTAGCTGCAGTATCAAATTCAATTTTTCTTTCATAATTAATATATTTAGGACCAATTCCTAAAGTAGAATGTAATAAAATAACATCATTTAAATCTCTTAAATTAAAAGGTTTATCTGCTCTAGACAAAAATACAACGGGAAATTCTAATCCTTTACTTTTATGAATACTCATAATTCTAACAACATTTTCACTTTCACCTATAATCTTAGAAGAAGATAAATCTCCATCCTGACTTTTTATTCTTTCCAAATATCTAATAAAGTTGAATAATCCCTTAAAACTAATATTTTCGTATTCTTTAGCTCTTTCAAATAACATTCTCAAATTTGCTTGTCTAATATCGCCATTTGGCATCAATTTCACATAATTCAAATAATCAGTTCTCTCATAAATTTCCCAAATAAACTCATCTAAAGTAAGATATTCTTCCGCTTCTCTTAACTCTTCTATCATATTCAAAAAATCTACTACCCTGTTTTTCAAATCACTCTCACAAGTTTCAGAAAATTTTTTCAAAGAATCGTAAAAAGATACATTCCTGTCTACTAACCTAATCTCAGCTAATTCATTATCATCAAAACCTACAATTGGAGATCTAAGTACTGTGACAAGAGGAATATCCTCTGTCGGATTATCAATAACCTTTAAAAAAGAAATTATAGTCTGAATCTCAATGGAATTTAAATAATCTGACGAGCTATCTGAAAATACAGGAATCTCTAAATTCTCTAATTCTCTTTCAAAAACACTTGCAGCTCCAGCAGTAGTTCTAAGTAAAATAACAATATCTTTATATGTAATATCTCTATATCCTACTTTTTTATCAAAAACTTTAAAATTACTATTAACTA
This sequence comes from uncultured Clostridia bacterium, assembly GCA_947628395.1. Classification (GTDB taxonomy): domain Bacteria; phylum Bacillota; class Clostridia; order TANB77; family CAG-508; genus UMGS1994. Next base: position 5,552 of record CANQZP010000031.1, on the reverse strand, counting down.
ATTCTTTTATTTTTTTAGCTACAAACTTAGCTTCAATTTCTACTTTTTCAAGCTTTCTTTCCTCTTCGTCTTCGTTTTCTTCATCTTCTTTTAAATCAATAATATTTAAAACAGTTTTTTGAGATTGACTTTCAAGTAAACTTGATTCTTCAAAATGTGCAGAAGGGTTTAAATACTCTTCTTCAGTATAATCAATGTCTCCAAGCTTTTTAGTCATAATATTATTAAAAACTAAATTACAAAAATTCAAAACCTCTTTCCTACTTCTGAAATTTTGGAATAACTTTATTTTTTCACCAGATTCATCATTTATATCTTTATAATTTTCATACTTTTCTAAAAAAAGCTCTGGTCTTGCCTGTCTAAACTTATAAATACTTTGTTTAACATCACCAACCATAAAAATATTTTTACCATTAGAAATAGAATTTAATAAATACTCTTGAACTAAATTACTATCTTGATATTCATCAATAGCAATTTCTTTAAACTTCTCTTCATAGATCTTGGCAACATCAGTTTTTTGATAAATTCCATTTTCATCTTTTTTTAATAAAATCTTTAATGCTAAATGCTCAATATCAGAAAAGTCCATAATATTTTTATCTTGCTTTTTTTTCAGATATCTATCCATAAATAAAAATACTAATTTCTTAAGTCCAAAGATAATATTATACATTTCAAAAATATCACTCATAGCCTCTTTAGAATCATATAAAAAAGTTTTATCTACCATCTTTTTATATTTGTCCTTAACAACATCTCTAGCAAGTTTTGCCTCATCCTTAACTTGCATGTTGATTTTTTTATCAGATGGCCATGTTTTAAATTTAAAATTACATATCGCATCAAACGCTAAATCCCATGATTTCATAGAATTTAAAACAGAACTTAAAGAATCAATATCACCATCTATTACCTGTGAATATTTTTCTAACTCAACATATTTATCTAATTTTTGTTTAATTACTTTTAAACTGTTAATACACTCAATAAGCTCTTCTTTTGAGTTTTCTATCAAAATATCTCCCCAAACAGTTTCCTTAAAATCAACATCTAATTTATCCTTTACATTAAATTCTTCTGTTTTTTCTTCTAACCATTCTTCTGGAAACGGATTACTCTGAATAAAATCAAATATCTTTAAAACAGTATCTCTTAAAGGCTCATCACCATGATAACCAGTATAGACTTGAACTAATTCTTCAAAAAATTCTTGCTTTTCATTATAAAGTTCTTCAAATACTTCATCTAAAGTTTCTTGTTTTAAAATCTCAAGTTCTATATTATCAGCAATTCTAAAATTAGGAGAAATATTTATTTCATAAAAATTATTTCTAATAACATCTAAACAAAATGAATCTATAGTACAAATACTAGCCTTATTCAATAACAAAACCTGCTTTTCTAGTCTACTATTTTCCGGATTCTCATCAATTTTTTTATACAAGGCTTCTAAAATTCTTTCTCTCATTTCAGAAGCTGCAGCATTAGTAAAAGTTACAACAAGCAATCTATCAATATCTATATTTTCTTTTACAATTTTTTGAATTATTCTTTCAACAAGAACAGTAGTCTTACCACTACCAGCAGCTGCTGCAACTAAAATATTACATCCTTTTTCATCTATTGCTTTTTGTTGATTCTCAGTAAAATTAGTTCCCATATTATATCCTCTATTTTTTAATTTTAATATCTAAATTATATTTTATAGGTTAAAAAAAAGCAAGGCTCTTGATAGAGCCTCGCTTTTTTTAGAAGTACACTTCAACATTTTCCAGCCTAATAATAGGAATTTTACGAAATTGTCCTGATTCAATGGCTGCTACATACCATGAATATCCATCAAGGATAACAAAGTTTTTATCAGTAACAACTGGTCTTTTTAGGTGATTATAACGTTTAATGTAATTCAAATTTTCCATGATTTTCTTAGGCTTTGGATTTGAAAATAAATCAAAACATTTCTTGTAAAATCCTCTCACCTTTAAATCACACGGGTAACAATAGGTAACCCACTCGTTAGGTATTAAAATACCTCTTTTATATCGCATCTTCGTTTTCTCGTCTATAATACTACCTTTCATTTCATTAAACGCTTTTTTAGATTTTAAGGCAATTCCAAATTCTTCTGGATTTAAACTACCTTTATCACTATTACATTTTCTACAACAAGGAATTAAGTTATTTGTAATGGATATTCCTCCAAAATCCCTTGGATATATATGATCCAAGGTTAACTTATTTTTCCTTATTGGCTGACCGCAATATGGACAAATATTTGTATCATTTATCTCATATGCGAGAGCATACATTAAATCTTCCCAAGATACTGATGTAGCTGATACTTTTAAAATTCCCTCCTTATTAGTATACGCCCGGATTTTACTCCCCCGTACAAAAGTAAATTCCAAATTTTCTGGAATATGCATCAACATATATGTCGACCTCCTCTACATTTTTGTACATACATTCTAACATACTTTTATTTAAAATCCAATACATTTTGTCGAAATTTGTTATTTTTTTGTTTGATATTGTAAAAATTCTAAATTTAATTTATAATTGTTACATAATATACTAAGAGGATTTATTTATGATACTATTTGATTATCCGTTTTATCAAGCTTTAATGAAACTATTCAGTCCAAATGCAACATTAATATTCAGATTTTTCACTACTTTTGGCTCTGCAATAGTAATTATAACTGGAATATTATCTATATTAATATTATTTAATAAAAAATACTTTAAATACATGAGTATTGCATGTTTATTGGGAATAATATTAAATACTATAATAAAAAATATTGTAAAAAGGCCAAGGCCAAAGGTATTTGTAATGACACATTCAACTGGATATAGTTTTCCAAGTTCACATACAATGATGGCTACAATATTTTTTGGATTACTAATTTACTTTATATGGAAAACCGTAAAATCTAGAAAATTAAAATATTTCCTAACATTTCTATTTAGTTTTATTATAATAGGAGTAGGATTAAGTAGAATATATCTAGGAGTACATTATGCAACAGATGTACTGGCAGGAATTATTATTGGAATCATATATTTAGTATTATTTACAAAATTTTTCATTAACCACAAAAAAGCTACCAAATGAAAACATTAGGTAGCTTTTTTGTTTGATTCAAAAGCTTGAATTTTAATTTATAGTTTTGCTTTTCTTATAACTATCATACATTTCATAGATTTTCTCTTTATTAAGCTCTCCTTTTTCATGTAAAGCATTAGCTATTGCTTCCAATAAATCTCTATTTTCTTGTAACAATAACTTTATTTCTTTCTTTTTATCCTTTAAAAGATCTGTTCCCATTTCATTTATTGTGTCTCTCATGACATAAGAATAATTAATAACTGCTCTATTTTTGTAACCATATTTTTTAATAATAGTTGAAGTAATATCAATAATATTATTCCAATCATATTGATTTTCATAGCTACTTGAATTAGAAAATCCATAAATGACTTCTTCTGCACAAAATCCGCCCATGTAAAAACTTAAAAGCTGATCTAAGTTCTCTTTACTTTCAGAGCAAGACTTATAACAGATATCAGTATATTGTTCTCTAATAATACTAACTGACCTAATATAAGCTTTTTTAGGTGTTTCTGTTAAGAGCTGAATAACAACATGTCCTGCTTCATGGTAAATATCTCTCATTTCATCATCGTCTATTTCCTCATCATACACAATTTCTTTTTTATTTTTGTAATTATTAAACACATAAATCATTAACCAATATGCTACATTAAATGGCATTAATAATCCTAGTATTGTAACTGCTAAATCAGAGTTATCTATAAGCATAGCTACTGAAAATACTATTACATTTATAAATATAAATATTAATATTTCATAAAAACTCCGTTCTTTTTTCTCCATAGCAAAAACCTCCTCATAAAAAAACAAAACTATAAATTTTCAATGTTCTTAAACATAAATAGTATACCATAATAAAAAATTAATATCAATACTCTAATTATTTTTTATAAATACTTTTTCAAATTTTCAATATTATTTTCTTGAAAAGAAATAAAATGATTAACAATATTTTTAGTATCTTCACTTATATTTCCACTATCATTTAAAAGTTTTCTTCCCTTTATTATTCCCATATCATTACCTTGAATTAAAATCTCAGCAATTTGAGAAGAACTTTTATCTACCATAGTATTAAATTTAATACCAGTTTTATTCATAAGCTTCATAGCCATTGGAATTTTTTCAAGTTTATCTTTTTCATCAAACTTATCTTTTATTTGATTTGAAATAGACTTATATTCCCTATATTGATTTTCTAAAACCCCCTTAAGCTCACTATTTTCTAATTTATCTCCAATATTTTCTAATGACTCCATCCCTATTAAAGCACCTTTATTTATCTCATTTAATATCTCTAAATCCTCCAAAACAGTAACCTCCTAGTTTTTCCAATAATTAGCTGGATTTACAGTATTACCATTCTCAGTCATTTCAAAATGTAAATGCTCTGAATCTGCGATTTCAAAAACTCCACTACTTCCAACTGAACCGATTGTTTGTCCCTTTTCAACAGTTTGTCCCTCACTTACAAATTCAGCAGATAATAAATTAGAATAAATAGTCTTGAAACCATTAGCATGAGCTATAGTAACAGTTAAACCATAACGAGGGTCATTTTTTATTGATTCAACAGTTCCGCTCTCAGAAGCAGAAACAGCACTTCCCTTTTCAGCCTTAATATCAATACCCATGTGAACAGTCCATTCCTTTAAAGTCTCAGAATAAACTAAATTAGTATCGGAAAAATCCTTTGAAATCTCCCCTGCAAGTGGAACCATAAATTCAAGAACAACCTCCTCAGGCTCTTCCTCTTTTTCCTCTACAGGCTCTTCAGTCTCATTTACATCAGTCTTAATAGCAATCTTTTCAGTAGTTTCATTTACAGTATTTTCTGAAATAGAATTTTCAGCAATTACTTCATTTACACTCTTATCTTCTGAACTACTTGCACTCTCTACATTTATTATTTCATTTGTAGCAGATTGCATTTGAGCAATCTGTGATGTAGCATCCTTTTTACTCTTATATATTGACAAACCAAAAATAAGTACTATTAAACCACATAAACTAGCAATCCCTGTAATATACAAAATCACTTTCTTTTTTTCATCACTATCATAATAAAACCTTTTTCCTTTTCCCATAAAATCCTCCTTAATATATCGTTACTACAAGTATTAACAAGTTTTAGAAAAAATATACAATTATTTTAATAAAATTGATATATTAATGGCAAAATTTACTTTTTATTTACTTGTATTGTAATGTATGCTTTTTATTTATTAACGCAGTATTATAATTGATTTTTGTATAGTAGAGGCGGTCCTTGCGTCCGCCCTTTCTAAAACATCAATAGAACCCCATGCAAACCGTAGGGGCGATTATTAATCGCCCGCAATTCAATGTTTGCTCTTACATAATGTCAAACAACCGTAGGGGCGATTATTAATCGCCCGCTCTTCGAAGAAAATGCGAAATACTATTA
>CANQZP010000030.1 GCA_947628395.1 uncultured Clostridia bacterium | reverse complement strand
TTGTAAAGCGGGCGATTGATAATCGCCCCTACGAGCTCTTTATGCGAGAGCCAATATGAGTTGTTCCTACAAACTGCTCATAAAAAAATTAATAATGAATATTTTGGACATCCCCTTCATATATATAGTATGAGGGTGATGTTTTTTGATTAATAATGAAACTTTTTATATTGATAAAATTGATAATGTATATGATTTTTGGGATAGTGATAGTAAGCTCCCTAAAATTTTAAAAAAAATACTTGGATTTTTTTATTTGATTACAAATAAAATATGTGTAAAAAAAATTAAATTTGAGACTTTAGATAATTTATCTAATATTGAAGATGTTAAAATTTTATTACTGCCTGTAAAAGATTTGGATAATATAAAGCATAAAAAACTTGAAAGAATATTAAAGAATCTTTTAAAAAAAATTAATGAATATCCTGTAGAAAATGTTGTCTTGTCTGAAGAAATAGAAAATTTTGATATGATAAAAGATTATTTATCTAATTATAATATTTTAAATGGTAGATGGCTTTTTAAGTATGTTATAAAAGAAATATTAGATTATATTTTTTCTATACAGAAGACAGATCTTGAAAAAGTAGAAGTTTCTATATTAGTTAATGATAATTCAGATACTAATATAGAGATTATAAAAAATTTAGCTATTAAATGTAAGGTTTTAAATGTTGTTACTAATAATATAAAATGTTTTGATTTTTTAGAAAAGTATTTAGCAGACAATTATGGTGTAATTATAAATTTAACTACTAATTTAAAAAAAGGAATGGTAAATTCTTCTGTTGTACTTAATTTTGATTTTCCTATAGATGTTTTAAATAAATGTACATTTTCAAAGTATGCTTTAATTATTAATTTTAAAGATAATTTAAAAATTCTTTCAAAAAGTTTTGAAGGAGTAAATATAAATTTTTACAAAATATTACTGCCGATAAAATATAGAAAGATTGCTGATCTTATGTATAGATTTAAAGAGGAAGCTTTATATGAGAGTTTTATTTTTTCTAGAAGAAGATATGACTTTATAAGAAAGCAGATTATTAATGATAAATTGAAAATAAAGTTTTTATTAGGTGCGAATGGAAAAATAAAAGTTGATGAATTTTCTAGAGTAAAAAATTTTTATGTTGATAGTAAAAGAAGAAAATTTGATAAAAGACTTGACAAAATTCAATATTAACAGTATTATTTTATGGAATTCAAAAAGAGAGGAGACTTGTAATTATGGAAAGTAATAAAGAAATATTATTAACTCAGGAAGGGTATGATAACTTAGAAAAGGAAATAGAATATTTAAAAACTGAGAAAAGAAGTGAAATCGCTGAACGTATTAAAGTTGCTTTGGGGTTTGGTGATTTATCAGAAAATTCTGAATATGATGAAGCTAAAAATGCTCAAGCTAGTAATGAAACTAAAATTGCTGAATTAGAAAATAAACTTAGATATGCTAAAATTATAGATGAGTCTGAAATAGATACTAAGACTGTTCAAGTTGGAAATATTGTTAAGGTTCATGATGAAGAATTTGATGAAGATATAGAATATACTATTGTTGGTTCTACAGAAGTAGATTTAGCTCAAAATAAAATTTCTAATGAATCTCCAATGGGTAAAGCTTTACTTGGGGCTAAGAAAGGTGCTACTGTAGAAGTTCAAGCTCCAGCTGGTGTTGCTAAGTATAAAATTTTGTCTATTAAAAAATAATATAAGATTTTTTGATAATTAAAAAACATGATTTGAAATTTTTCTGGTTTTAAATCATGTTTTTTTTAGTAACAATAAAATAAAAAAAATAAAAAAATTAGTAGCGTAATATAATATAATATGATAGAATAACAAAAGAAAAAATAAAAGGGGTAAAAAATATGTATAAAAGAATATTACTAAAATTAAGTGGTGAAGCTTTAGCTGGTGATAATAAATCAGGGTTAGATCCAGAGGTAATAACTAGTTTATGCAATCAGATAAAAAAAGTTCATGAAAAAAATATACAAATAGGAATTGTGATTGGTGCAGGTAATATTTGGAGAGGTAGATATGCTCCAGATATGGATAGAGTAAGACGTGATTCTATGGGAATGATTGCAACTGTAATTAATGCTATGGCTATAAAAGATTGTTTAGAAAAACTAGGAGTACCATCTGTAGTTCAAACTGCTTTAGAGATGCCTAAAGTTGCAGAATTTTATATTACGGAAAATGCTAAAAAATATTTAGAAGAAGGTAAGGTAGTTATTTTTGCTGGTGGAACTGGTAATCCTTATTTTTCAACAGATACAGCTGCTGCTTTAAGAGCTGCTGAAATAGAAGCTGATGTTATATTAGTTGCTAAGACTACTGATGGAATTTATTCAGCAGATCCTAAGTTAGATGAAAATGCTACTAAATATGATGAAATATCATACTTAGATATTTTAACTAAAGAGCTTAAAGTAATGGATTTGCCTGCGATTTCATTATGTATGGAAAATAGCATACCACTTTCGGTTTTTAGCATATATGAAGATGAAAATATTGTAAAGGCTGCTATGGGTGAAAATTTAGGTACTATTGTAAAATAAAAATAAGAAAGGAAATAAGATTATGGAATTTAATGATTTAGAAGAAAGAATGGAGAAAACATTAGGTGTTTTAGAGGAGAATTTATCAGAAATAAGAGCAGGTAGAGCTAATCCTGCAATATTAAATAAGGTAACAGTAGATTATTATGGAGTTCCAACTCCAATAAATCAAGTAGCTGGAATTTCTGTTCCAGAAGCAAGATTAATTGTTATTCAACCTTGGGATGCTAGTATTCTAAAAGAAATTGAAAAAGCTATTTTAGCTTCTGATATTGGTTTAAATCCAAATAATGATGGTAAAGTAATAAGATTATCTTTTCCAGAGCTTACTGAGGAGAGAAGAAAAGAATTAGTAAAAGACGTTAAAAAAATTGGAGAGGATTCAAAAGTAAGTATAAGATCTATTAGAAGAGATGGAATAGATGAATCAAAATCAATGCAAAAGGAAGGTTTAATTACAGAAGATGATTTAAAAAGAGCTGAAGAACAAATTCAAAAACTTACAGATAAAAAAATAGAAGAAATTGATAGTATTGTTTCAAAAAAAGAAAAGGAAATTATGTCTGTTTAAATTTAGAAAGGATGGTAAGATGGATAAAGGAAACCTGCCTAAGCATATAGCTATTATCATGGATGGTAACAGAAGATGGGCTAGAGAAAAAAATATTGATTATAGACTTGGACATAAAGAAGGTGCTAAGACTTTAGAAAAAATAGTAAGACACGCACAAAAAATTGGAATCAAGTATGTTACAGTATATGCATTTTCAACCGAAAATTGGAAGAGAAGTGAAGAAGAAGTTTCATCTTTAATGTTATTACTTAAGAATTATTTAGATACATACAGTAAAAAAGCAGATACTGAAAATACAAGAATAAATGTTATTGGAGATATATCAGTTTTATCTACTGGACTTCAAAAGAGCATTAATAAAGCAATAGAGAGAACAAAAGAAAATGATGGAATTATATTTAATATTGCCCTTAATTATGGTTCAAGAGATGAAATTGTTCATGCAATAAAAAATATAGCAAATGGCGTTAAAGAGGGAAAAATTGAAGTTTCTGATATTGATGAAAATATGATAACAGAAAATTTATATACAAAGGGAATACCTGATCCAGATTTAGTTATAAGAACAAGTGGAGAAATTAGATTAAGTAATTTTTTACTTTGGCAAGTTGCTTATTCAGAATTTTTATTTTTAGACAAATATTGGCCTGATTTTTCAGAAAAAGATTTAGAGGAATCAATCAAAATATATCAAAAGAGAAATAGAAAATTTGGTGCAAAATAGTAGAGGTAGTTTAATATGGATATAAAAAGATTTTTATCAGGAGTACTAGGCTTACCGATAATCATAGCTTTATGCATTCTCGGTAACAAATATGTAATAGATGTAGCCATAGCTGTTATAGCTATAATTAGTATTCATGAATTTTTAAGTTGTGTAAAGAAGAAGTTAAATCCTGTTTCATGGATAGGCTATATTTTAGCAATAGGGATTGCTTTTATACATGTTATTCCTATGAAATATATAAATAGTTTTTTAGGATTAGGAATAGTTTCTTTAGTTGCAATTTTATTTTTACATATAATTATAACAGAGATGAAAATTAATATTGTAGATATTTCAATAACACTTTTAGGAATTGTTTATATAATAGGCTTCACAGTATTTTTATCTTTATTATATGGATTAGAAAAAAACGGAGAAAGTATAGGCAAATTATATATATGGTATATATTTGCTGCAACGTGGGGAACTGACATATTTGCATATTTAATTGGAAGTAAATTTGGAAAACATAAATTTAATAAGATTAGTCCTAAAAAGTCGATAGAAGGTTGTGTAGGCGGGACTATAGGTGGTGTTTTACTAGTAGTAGGTTATACATTTATTTTAAATCAATATTTTGATATGAGTATAAATTATCTTGTAATTTCGTTTATTGGATTAGTTTTGAGTATAATAGGTCAAATTGGAGATTTTGCTGCTTCTTCAATAAAAAGATATTCAGATATAAAGGATTTTAGTAATCTTATTCCTGGTCATGGTGGAATGATAGATAGGGTTGATAGTGTTATTTTTGCAGCTCCTTTTGCGTATTATTTATTAACTTTATTGATTTAAAAATGCTAGTATTTTTTGATTGTTTTAACCAGTAGAATAATTGATTTGTAAATAGCCCTGATGTTGTAAATTGACTTTTTTCAGACAGAAGGGATGGAATAGTCTATTTAAGTCAAGAAAAATTTTTTCACTCATTAAAGCAGTATAATAATTGATTTTTAAATAGCTGCGCAGCGACCAAACGAGCGAAGCGAGTGCGATTGAAGCAACTTACAGATATTTTTGTATTTCGCATTTTCTTCGAAGAACGGGCGATTGATAATCGCCCCTACGAAATACTTTTTAATCTGAAAGTTGCGACAGCAAAGCTATAAGAAAATTGGGCATTAACGAAATCAAAGATTTCGATGCCCAGATGTGCAAAATTGCTTCGCAATTATTGCACAAATCAAGGTAAATTAACCTTGTTGTATACGGAAAAATCTTATATGTGGTCAAGATAAAAGCCAATTTTTCCTATACAATAAAAAATCAATTATTATACTAAATTAATTGATAACAAGAAAATAATAGGAGGATTTTTTGTGATAGGATTCTTAGTTAGTGCTATAAAAATAATATTTGTTCTAGGATTTCTCGTTCTAATACATGAAGGTGGACACTTTCTAGTTGCAAAATTATTTAAAGTACATGTAAATGAGTTCTCCATTGGATTTGGAAAAGAACTTTTTTCAAGGAAGAAAAAAGAAACCAAATATAGTATAAGAATGATTCCTTTTGGTGGATATGTAAGTATGCTAGGTGAAGAAGAAAGAAGTGATAAAGAAGGTTCTTTTAGTGAACTTAGCATACCAAAAAGAATTGCAATAGTTGCAGCAGGAGGCCTAGTAAATATAGTATTTGGTATAACAGTATATTTTCTATTAGTTGCAGTAGCAGGAAATTTTTATTCTACAAAAGTAGATACATTAAAAGAAGATTATGGTGCATATATAGCAGGAATTAGAGAAGGCGATGAAATTGTAAAAGTAGATGGAAAGAAAATTCATTTATATACTGACATAAGAGAAATATTGCAAAAATCAGAAGGAAGAGAAATTACAGTAGATGTAAAAAGAAAAGATGAAAATTTACAATTTAAAGTTACTCCAACAGAAGAAAAAACAAAGAATATAGGTATTTATCTTGGTACAGAGGATCAAGCTTCAACTAAGATAGAATATATTTATAAAGATTCTCCTGCTAAATCTGTTGGAATAAAAGTAGGAGATAATGTAAAAAGAATAAATAATAAAGAGATTACAAATTATAATGAAATAATAGAAGAAATAGAAAATTCTGATGGTGAAATTGAGGTAATAGTTGAAAGAAATGGAGAAGAAAAAAGTTTTAAACTTACTCCAACGGAAGTATCAGATTATTATTTAGGAACTACTTTTAAAGAGGATGATAAAAGTATTTTAAATAGATTATATTATAGTTTTTGGGAAACTAAAGATTTTGGATTTGCTTTAATAGATAATGTAAAACAATTATTTACAGGAAATATTTCAACAGATCAATTAATGGGACCAGTAGGTATTTCTAAGACAGTTGCTGGAACTTCGAATATAAGGGATTTTATATATTTAATGGCTCTTATTTCTTTATCATTAGGAATTACGAATCTTTTACCATTTCCAGCTTTAGATGGAGGAAAGATTTTGCTTTTGATTATTGAGGCAATTAGAAGAAAGCCTTTAAAAGAAAATACAGAGATTGCTATACAAATGTTAGGTTTTTCATTATTGATATTGTTGTCAATTTATGTATCATATAATGATATAATTAGAATTATATAGAATTAGAGAAGCGGGCGATTGATAATCGCCCCTACGGTATGAAAATTTTTTGAGATGTAATAGAAAATTTATTAAAATTAATCAATAATCAAATACATATTTATGAGAATACTTTTTAAATATTAAATTTTTTTGAAAGGATACAAAAGAATATGAAATGTAAAATATGTGGAACAGAATTAAAAAGACCAGGCGAAATATGTAATAATTGTATGAACAAAATCCTTTTAGAACAAGAAGCAATTAATGATACAGGAGAAATTTATACAGCAAAAAGAAAATTTGCTGTCGGATATGAAATTTTATCTCATTTAGATTCTATAGGTGTTGCTATTTTTTTAATTGCAATACTAATTAGTTTGGGAAAAGAATATTTAAAGTTAGGTTTAATAGCAATACCATTTTTCTTAGTGTGGGGAATTTTATACTTACTATATAAAAGATATAAAATTAAATTTTCAGAAATTTCATTTTATAAAACAAAATTAGTTTATACATATAGAAAAATAAGAAAAAAACAACTTACAATTAGCTATAGAGACATAAAAGAGATTAATTATGAAATACCTAGAATAGCTAAGGCTTTTAATCTAGGAAATTTAATAATAAAGAATAATTCTAAAAATCTACTAAAAAGAATTTTAATTATCGAAAATGTGGAGAATATAGAAGAAGTATTTGAAGAAATACAAAAAAATTTAAAATAAGGTGGCGCAACTAAAAAATGCAGAAAAAAGTAAAAGAAGTATTTAATGATTCAAAAATTAAAGGAAATATTTTAGAAGCAGAAGTTATAAAAGCAAACTTATTTAAAAAAAGTAATAAATTAGAAATATACTTAAAATCTGAAAATAAGATTTCAATTATAGAATTAGGTGAATTTCAAAAATTTTTAACAGAAAGATTTAAAGTAGCAAGAGCTAATGTAGAATTTGAATATGACAGTAGTACAGAAATAGAGCAAACTTTAGATAAAGATTGGCCAGATTTAATAAATTATATGGTGCAAAAAGAGCCAATGACTAAGGCAATTTTGCATGATAGTATTTTAAATATAGATAATAATGAAGTCACTATAGAGCTTAAAGTAAAAGGTGGCTATGATTTTCTATGCTCAAAAAAATTTGATAAAGCATTACAGCATTTGTTTAAGAATTTATATAATTTTAATTATAAAGTGAAATTTATAGAATCAGAAAATTCTGATAGTAAAGAATATGAAGAATACTTAAAGAATCAAGAAAAAGAAGCAATATTAGAAATGCAAGAAAGAGCAAAGTTAGAACAAAAAGAAAAGAATGAGAAAAAACTTAAGACAGAAGAAAATACCCCACAACCACAAGAAGAAAAAGTAGAAGATGAAAAGACTCCTTTAATATATGGTAGAAATGCTAATATAAAGAGTCCTTATACCAAAGTTATAGATATAAATGTAGATACAGATAGAGTATGTATTGAAGGGGAGATAATAAGTACTGATTCTAGAGATATAAAAAATGATAAAACAATTATAATGTTTAATCTTTATGATGGTTCAAGTACTATTACATGTAAAGCTTTTGTTGAAACTCCTAAAGCAAAAAATATATTAGGAAGAATAAGTAGTGCCAAAGGAATAAAGTTAGATGGTGTGGCTAAATATGATAACTTTGCAAAAGAAATTACTGTTATGGCAAATACAATATTAGAGACAAATGGTATTTCTAAAGTAAAAAGAATGGACAACTCACAAGAAAAAAGAGTAGAGTTACATATGCACACACAAATGAGTCAGATGGATGCAGTAACATCTGCATCAGATTTGTTAAAAAGAGCTGTTAGTTGGGGGTGGAAATCTATTGCAATTACAGACCATGGTGTAGTTCAAAGTTTCCCAGATGCACATAAATTCTTAGATAAAACTAAAGCTGATTTAAAGGTAATATATGGAGTAGAAGCGTATTTTGTTCCAGATAAAGACCCATCAGTATTTTTTTCAAAACAGCAATCGATAGATACTGAGTATTGTGTATTAGATTTAGAGACAACAGGTTTATCTTTCCGTACAGAAAAAATAACTGAAGTTGGAATTATAAAAATAAAAAATGGGGAAGTAATTGATGAATTTGAATGTTTTGTAAATCCTGAAAAGCTTATTCCACCAGCAGTTGTGGAAGTTACTCATATAACTGATGATATGGTAAAAGATGCAGATACTATAGAAAAAGTAATTCCTAAAATTATTGAATTTATTGGTGATAGTGTTTTAGTAGCTCATAATGCAGATTTTGATATGGGATTTTTAAAGTATAATTTTGAGCAATATGGATATAAATTTGATAGTACATATATTGATACTCTAAGACTTGCGAAAGTAATATTCCCAGAATTTAAAAAGTATAAATTGGGGATAATTGCTGATAACTTAAATATAAAAGTAGATGTTGCACATAGAGCTCTAGATGATGTAAAAACATTGGTACAAGTATTTAATATAATGTTAGATAAAGCAAAAGAAAAGGGTGCAAAAATAGTAGATGATATAAGTACAATTTTCGGAAATGATAAAGATAGCTATAAGAAACTTCCATCTTATCATGCAATTATTTTAGCTAAAGATTATGTAGGACTTAAAAATTTGTATAAGTTAGTTTCATTTTCACATTTACATTATTTTTATAAAAAGCCTAGGGTTTTAAAAAGTTTATTTGAAAAGTATAGAGAAGGGTTGATATTAGGAAGTGCATGTGAAGCGGGAGAATTATATAGGGCTATAGTTGCAGGTAAATCTGAAGAAGAAATTGAAGAAATTGCGAAATACTATGACTATTTAGAGATACAGCCAATAGGTAATAATGAATATATGGTAAGAAACGGAACTGTGGCAGATGATTTTGAACTTCAGAATATAAATCGTAGAATAGTTGAATTGGGTGAGAAATTAAATAAATTAGTTGTAGCAACTTGTGATGTCCATTTTATGGATCCACAAGATGAAATATATAGAAGAATCCTTCAAGCAGGTCAGAAATATGATGATGCTGATTATCAAGCACCACTTTATTTGAGAACTACTGAAGAAATGTTAGAAGAATTTAGCTATTTAGGAGAAGAAAAGGCAAAAGAAGTTGTAATTACAAATACAAATAAAATAGCTGATATGTGTGATAGAATAAGTCCAATATCAAGTGAAAAATGTCCTCCACATATTGAAGGTTGCGAGGAAGAAATTAAAAATATAGCATATACTAAAGCACATGAATTATATGGAGAAGATTTACCTGAAATTGTAAAGTCAAGATTAGATAAAGAACTTGATTCTATTATAAAAAATGGATTCTCAGTTATGTATATTATTGCACAGAAATTAGTATGGAAGTCTAATGAAGATGGATATATAGTAGGTTCTAGAGGTTCTGTAGGATCTTCATTTGTTGCTAATATGACAGGAATAACAGAAGTTAATTCTCTGCAAGCACATTATAGGTGTCCAAATTGTAAATATTCTGATTTTACTGATTATGGAGTAAAAAATGGATTTGATTTGCCTGATAAAGATTGCCCAAAATGTGGACATAAATTAGCCAAAGATGGTATGGATATACCTTTTGAAACATTTTTAGGATTTAATGGAGATAAAGAGCCTGATATTGACCTTAACTTTTCAGGAGAATATCAAGCAAAAGCACATAAATATACAGAAGTAATTTTTGGAAAAGGAACGACTTTTAAGGCAGGAACAGTTGGTACAATAGCAGACAAAACTGCTTATGGATATGTAAAAAATTATTATGAAGAAAGGCATATACCAGTAAGTTCTGCAGAGATTGGTAGAATATCTACTGGATGTACTGGAATAAAAAGAACTACAGGCCAACATCCAGGAGGAATTATTGTTGTACCAAAAGGAAGAGAGATATATGAATTCTGCCCAGTACAACATCCGGCAGATGATCCAAATTCAGATATAATAACAACACATTTTGATTACCACTCAATAGATCAAAACTTACTTAAATTAGATATTCTAGGTCATGATGATCCTACTATGATAAGAATGTTATTTGATTTAACTGGAATAGACCCTACTAAAGTACCTTTAGATGATAAAGAGACTATGTCAATTTTTAGTTCAACTGATGCATTAGGTGTAACTCCTGAACAAATACATTCAGAGGTTGGAACGTTTGGTGTTCCTGAATTTGGAACAAAGTTTGTAAGGGGAATGCTTGTGGATACAAAACCAAAAACATTTGGAGAACTTATTAGTATTTCAGGATTATCTCATGGTACTGATGTATGGCTTAATAATGCGCAAGATTTAGTTAACCAAGGTGTTG
Organism: uncultured Clostridia bacterium; assembly: GCA_947628395.1. GTDB lineage: Bacteria > Bacillota > Clostridia > TANB77 > CAG-508 > UMGS1994. The sequence continues at coordinate 4,309 of CANQZP010000030.1, read as the reverse complement.
TAACATTAAGTGAAGCAATAGGTTGTAGGGATGATATAATGGTTTATCTTATGAAAATGGGACTAGAACCAAATAAAGCATTTAAAATAATGGAAACTGTTCGTAAAGGAAAAGCCTTAAAAGATCCTGAGAAGTGGGCAGAATATGTTCAGATAATGAAAGAACATGATGTTCCAGATTGGTATATAAAATCATGTGAGAAGATAAAATACATGTTTCCAAAAGCCCATGCTGCAGCTTATGTAACAAATGCATTTCGCATTGCTTGGTTTAAGGTACATAAGCCAAAGGCATATTATACTGCTTTTTTCACAATTAGAGCAGATGAATTTGATTATGATATTATGTGTAATGGAAAAGAAAAAGTAAAGAATAAGATGAAAGAAATAGACTTAGCTGGAAATAGTGCAACACCTAAAGATAAGAATATGTATCCTATACTAGAGTTGGTTTTAGAAATGTATGAAAGAGGAATAAAATTTTTACCAATAGATTTGTATAAATCTCATAGTACAAAATTTTTATTAGAAGAAGATGGAATAAGACCACCTTTAAATAGTATACCAGGGCTTGGAAGTGTGGCTGCAATAGGAATTCAAAAAGCTAGGGAAGAAGAAAAGTTTATGTGTATTGATGATTTACAATTAAGAGCTAAAATAGGAAAATCAGTAACAGAGTTGTTAGATAAATTTGGATGTTTAAAAGGAATGACGCAAAGTAATCAAATGTCTTTGTTTGTATAAAAGGAGAAAGCTTTAATGGTTCAATATGAAATATTTAGTATTAAAGGATTAATTATATATTTATTAATTATTAATGGGGTAGGATTAACTGCTATGTTAATAGATAAACTTAAAGCAGAGAGAGGTAGTTGGAGAATTCCTGAAAAAACGCTTTTTATGATAACACTTTTAGGTGGAGGAATAGGAACAATTACTGGAATGTATTTATTTAGGCATAAGACAAAAAAACTATATTTTACAATAGGTTTTCCAGTAATTCTTGTATCAGAAATTTTTATTGCAATATATCTTTGGACTGTATTTAATAAATAAAGGAGCAAAATAATTGAAGAAAAAATTAGAGGATGTGATTGTACAAAAGATATTTGAGATATTGAATTATTCATTGGTTAAGTTTATAAAGCCAGATATAACTATTGATAAAGTAACAAATATAAATGAAGAAGGAGTTAAAATATTAAAGAAAAAATATGAAATTGAAGGCATAATTCTAGATGTGGATGAAACTTTAAGAAAAGATATGGAAATGCTACCAAAATGCAATGAAGAGTGGCTAGATATGATGAAAAAAGAGTTTAAGGTTATAGTTGTAAGCAATGGTTTAGATCGTAGAATAGAAGAATTCTTAGAAAAAAAAGGAATAGATTATATAGGATTTGCAAATAAACCATTAAAATCTAATTTTAAAAAAGCTTGTCAAAGAATGAATTTGAATCCAGAAAAAGTATTGATGATAGGTGATAGTCTAGTAGAAGATATTTATGGAGCAAAGAGAAATAACATGTTTACAGCTATTGTTAAAAGTGTAGAAGAAAATGAAAAATAAAAGGAAATATAATAAAAACAGTACTATTAGTTTTATTAAAATCAGTAAGGTCGACAACAAAGCTATAAAAATTAATTATAGTACTGCTTTTTTTAATAGCCAAATAGCTGATTTATGCTAACTATTCATAGTTTAATATATTTTGTAAATACTACATAAGAGGTGTAGTATGACAGAAAAAGAGATATTGAAGTTGTGGAAAAGTGGGTTAAGTAAAAATCAATTATCAGTAATTTATAAACGAAGATATAATCAAGCAATAAAAATAGTAAGATTAAATCCTAAGGGAAGAAAAGCTAAATTTATTACTAATTATGAAGCTTTGGCACATGTAGAAAAAATTATATATAAAGATTTAAAAAATGCAAACAAATGTATTGACAAAAATATCTTTTATTGATAATATTATACAAACAAATGTATGTACGGAGGTTGGTATGATAGGAACTTTACATATAAAAAATATAGGAATAATTGATGAAATATCAATTGAATTAAATGATGGATTTAATGTTTTGACTGGAGAGACAGGAGCTGGAAAAACTTTAATTATAGGTTCACTTCAAATTTTGGCAGGTGGAAGATTTTCTAAAGATATGATTAGAAAAGGAGAAAAAAATTCTTTTGTAGAAATGTCAATTTATAAAGAAGATGAAACAATAATTGTATCTAGAGAAATAAATATATCAGGAAAAAATATGTGTAAAATAAATGGAAGAATGGTAACAGTTAGTGAGCTTAAAGATTTCATGAAAAATATAGTAGATATTCATGGTCAAAAAGATAATCAACTAATATTAGAACAAAAAAGTCATATTACTTTTTTAGATGATTATATAGGAGAAAAAATTCAATATATAAAATCAGAGTATAATGAAAAATATAAAGAGTATAAAAATATAAAAGAAGAGATAGATAAAAATTATGGAGATGATAAAGAAAAACAAAGAAAATTAGATTTATTACAATATCAGATAAATGAAATATGTGATGCAGATTTGAAAAAAGATGAAGAAGAATTTATAGAAGAAAAATTAAAAATGATGCAAAATTCGGAGACGATAGTAAATAATTTAGAAGAAGCAAATTATTTGTTTAGTGAGAATATATTACCAGCTCTAGAAAAATCATTAAGAAAAATAGATAAAATAAGTAGTTATAATAATGATTACGAAAATTTAAGAGCTAGAATAGAAAGTTCATTTTATGATATAGAAGAGATTAGTAGGGATTTATCAGGAAATAAAGCTGATATATATTTTGATAGAGATGAGATAAATGAATTAGAAAAAAGATTTGACTTAATTCAAGATTTAAAAAGAAAATATGGAAATAATATAGAAGAAATATTAAATTATAAAAACAAAATAGAAAAAGAAATTTTTGATATTGAAAATTTAGAAGAATATGTCCAAAAATTAAAGGGGCAATTAGTTATATTAGAAAGTGAAATGAGAGAATTATGTTCTAAGATGACTGAAATAAGAATGAAAGAATCAAAAAGATTATCTAAAGAAATAACATCAGAATTAAAAGATTTAGAAATGAAATATGCAGAATTTGGTGTAAAAATAGAAGAAAAAGAAAACTTTGAAAAAGATGGATTAGATAGAATAGAATTTATGATAAAAACAAATTTAGGAGAAGAAGAAAAGTCTCTTATAAAGATTGCATCAGGAGGGGAAATGTCTAGGATAATGTTAGCTATAAAGAAAGTATTAGCAACAGTTGATAAAGTTCCAGTATTAGTTTTTGATGAAATTGATACAGGTATTAGTGGTATAGCAGCAAAGAAAGTAGGAGAAAAAATAAAAGAGATATCTAAGACTCACCAAGTTATTTGTGTTACACATTTAGCTACAATTGCGGCAAAGGGAGATTATAATTACTTTATATCTAAATCAGCTGATGAGAGTCATACAAAAACAAATATAAAATTATTAGATGAGGAAGAAACAATAAAAGAAATTGCTAGGATTTCAACAGGAGAAATTACAGAAATATCTTTGAAACATGCAAAAGAATTAAGAAAAAGCAAAGTAGCATAAAGAATGTAGGGGCGATTTTAATCGCCCGTTTCTTCAAAGTAAATGAAAAATATAAATGTAAACTGATTTGACTTAGAAAATTGTAGCAGACAAAATCTTGTTTCATATATGCAAAAATATCTAAAAATTGATTTAGAAATCCTATTCTTCAAAAGCTTTGGCGAGTTTCCAAATAGCTTTTGTTTCAATTCTGGATACATAACTACGTGAAATACCGAAAATTTCAGCAATTTGATTTTGAGTTTTAGGTTTTGAACCATCTAAACCAAAACGCATTTCTATTATAGATTTTTCTCTGTCTTTTAAAACAATATCCATTTTTTCATACAATTTTTTAAGTTTTAATTTTAAATCAATTTCATCTTCGATACTCCTTTCATTATTCTCTAATACTTCTTGAAGAGTAACAACATTATCGTCTTTATCTTTACCGTATAGGCTCATTTAGATAAACTTCACAATTAAGTTTTTTAGAACTACGTAGGTACATTAGAATTTCATTTGCAGTTAGCACCTGTTGGAAATGCCTCATCTTTCATATTTCTAGCGCCTAAAAAATTAATAGTTATATCTTTTCCATCTGTTGTTATAGAACTTACTAATAGCTTAATCATATTTCTTTTTGTGTTTAAATCTAAAGTATCAAAAGAAGTAAAATAAGTATCTAATATATTAAGTAATAAATCAGCTGT
>CANQZP010000029.1 GCA_947628395.1 uncultured Clostridia bacterium | reverse complement strand
CATTAGCAATTACAGCATGGTCTTCTGGTTTTAATGCTCTTAAAATCATTCTTGCAACAGCAGGTGCACCACAACCAGCACACATTCTGTGACCAGAAGTTAATCTTGATGGTTTTTCTGAAATTATTTCTTTAAAATTATAAGCCATTAATTATCCCCCCTTACACCTAAATATCTATAAGGATTTTCTACTTTTCCTGCTTTAGCAATTTCTAATAAATCATTATAAACTTTTTCTAAATCATCAGGTTTAGTATCTCTTCCACCAATACCATAAATATAATTTACTGCAGGAACATTTAATTTTCCTTGATATAAACCAGCAACTACATCTTCATATAAAGCTCCACCAGCGGCATTTAGAGAATCTGATTTATCTAAAATTGCAACTGCTTTTAAATTTTTTAAAGCTTCAGCAACTTCAGTAGTTGGGAAAGGTCTAAATACTCTAATTTTAACAACTCCTGCTTTAATACCATTGCTTCTTAATTTATCAGCAGTGAATTTTGCAGTACCAGCAGTAGAATTCATACAAACTATTGCAACTTCTGCATCCTCCATTTTATATTCTTCAAAAAGTCCATATTTTCTACCAGTCATTTTTTCAAAATCTTTAGATACTTCTAAGATAACTTTTTTAGCATTTTTCATAGCTTCAGCTTGTTGTCTTTTATGTTCAAAAAGATATGCTTGTAAATCTAAAGGACCAATAGCCATAGGTTCTTTATCATTTAATAAGTAATGTTTTGGTTCATATTTACCAACGAAATTTTTAACTTTATCATCTTCAATTAATTCTATATTTTCAATAGAATGTGATGTAATAAAACCATCTTGACATACCATCAAAGGTAATAATACATCTTCATGTTCAGCAATTCTATTTGCCATAATGAAATTATCATAAGCCTCTTGATTGTTTTCTGAAAATAATTGAATCCAACCACTATCTCTAGCTCCCATTGCATCTGAATGATCGTTGTGAATATTTAATGGACCTGATACAGCTCTATTTACTAAAGACATAACAATAGGTAGTCTTAAACTAGAAGCTATATAAATCATTTCCCACATTAAAGATAAACCATTTGCAGAAGTTGCAGTCATTGTTCTAGCTCCAGCAGCTTCTGAACCTATACAAGCACTCATTGCACTATGCTCACTTTCAACAGCAACAAATTCTGTATCAACAGTTCCATTATTTACAAAAGTTGAAAAATATTGAGGAATTTCTGTTGATGGTGTAATAGGAAATGCTGCAACAACATCAGGATTTATTTGTTTCATAGCAGTAGCAATTGCTTCATTACCACTTAGTCTTTCTCTTATTCCCATTTTAATCCTCCTTTTCTATAGCTTTAAAAGGACAAACTTTAAAACAAATCATACATCCTTTACAAGCGTCATAATTAAAATCACATCTTTTTTGATTTTTTACAGGTATAGCATCATCAGGGCAAACTGGCCAACATAAACCACATTGTTTGCAATTTTCCTCAATCCAAATTGGTTTCTGACTTCTCCAATCTCCTGTTTTAAATTCCTTAGCATTACCAGCGTCATAAATATTTCCACCAATAGTAAGATCTTGCCAAGGAGTATTAGAATTAATTTTTTCTTCTGTCATAATAATATCATCCCCTTTTTATTTAACTTTTTTAACTTCTTTTAATGACACTTCTAAAGCTTTCATATTTCCATCTATAACTTCAGGTTTTTTAGCAAATTTATGTTTAAAAGAGCCAATCATATCATTTAAAAATTCTTCATCAGACATAATACCACTTACTTTAACAATCGCTGCAAGCATAGGAGTATTAGGAAAATACTTTCCTAAAGTATCAATAGAAATTTTTCTTGCATCAATTTTGTAAATTGCACCATTATAGCCATTTAAAGCTTTTTTAAGATATTCATCGTCTTTTGTAGTATTAATTACAATAGCTCCACTTTCTTTTAAACCAGCAGTAACATTAACAGATTCTAATAATGTGTCATCAACAACAACAACATAATCAGGTTCATAAATATTACTATGAACAGTAATAGGTTCATCACTTATTCTGTTATAAGCTGTAATTGGAGCACCCATTCTTTCTGGACCATATTCAGGGAAACCTTGAATATATTTTCCAGTATTAAAAGCAGCATCGGCAAGTAAAAGAGAAGCTGTTTTAGCACCTTGACCACCTCTACCATGCCATCTAATTTCGACTAGTTTGTTCATAAAAATACTTCCTTTCTATTTATTTATCATATCTAAATCAAATTCATATCCAACATCGTTTTTATCAACCAAAACAGCTGATTTATATTTATTATCAACAGTTACTGGATGAATATTATCGATTTCTGGAATATCAGTAATTTGACCAGATACTTCAAAACTTCCAGTTTTATAGGCAAGTTCAGTATCAATATAATAAACTTTGCCACTTTCTGAAAGTAATAAAACAATTGGATAAGAATATCCGTCAACAGTAAAATCATATACTGAAACAATTTTTTCTGGAATACCTTTGACTAAGTAATCTACACCAATTTTTGTAGGAGAGCCTTGTGGAATTAAAGAAGAAGATCTTTCACTTAGTAAAATAGTTAATTCATTATTAGAAGATAAAATTGTAATAAGATGTGCAATAGAATCATCAACATAAGATTCGTAAGTCTTATCACTTTCTGTAATTTTTTCTTCTGTTATAGAATTATTAGAATTTGTATTAGTTACAGTAGAATTTGAATTTGTATTATTACTAGAAGGTGAAATAGTTTTTATAGTAGTTGGTAAAGTTACATTAACATTTGGTGGATTTATAGAAATTGATTGTATTTTATTTTCGCTACTAGAATCACTATTATCATATGTTGGAATATTAGATTCAGGATAAATAAATATAAAAAATCCTAATATAGCTCCAACTATCAGTAAAAATACAAGTAATTTAATGATTAACTTTTTCTTTCTTCTTAAATTCATAAAAACCTCCTTAATAATTCGTATTATATAAAAAAAAGAAAAATATAACAAGTACAAAGACAAATTTTTTAAAGAATATAAAATAAAGAAAAATTTTACGGATTTAATAGTTAAAAATAAAATTGATAACAAAATTATTACAAAATTATTACAAATACATTGACTTTTTGAAAAAAAAAATATAAGATATATAAGGAAACAAAAAAAGATATAAATTATTATCACATAGATATAATTTAAGGAGGATTTTTATGGGAGAAGTCATAGTCATAACATCTGGAAAAGGTGGAGTAGGAAAAACTACAACTACTGCAAATTTAGGTTCAGCCTTAGCTGTAGTAGGTAAAAAAGTTGCTTTAGTAGATACGGATATAGGGCTTAGAAACTTAGATGTTGTTATGGGATTAGAAAATAGAATAGTTTATGACATAGTAGATGTAGTTGAAGGAAAATGTAAATTAAGACAAGCATTAATTAAAGACAAGAGATTTAAAGAACTTTTCTTACTTCCAGCAGCTCAAACTAGAGATAAAACAGCTATAAATGAAGAACAGATGAAAGAGCTTACTACAAAATTAAAAGAAGAATTTGATTACATATTAATAGATTGTCCTGCAGGAATCGAACAAGGATTTAAAAATGCAATTGCTGGTGCAGATAGAGCAATTGTAGTAACAACAGCTGAAATCTCAGCAATAAGAGATGCTGATAGAATTATTGGACTATTAGAATCATCTGACATAAAAAATCCTGAATTAGTAGTAAATAGATTAAGACCATCAATGGTAAAAAAAGGCGAGATGATGGATGTTGATGATATAGTTGATTTACTTTCAATTGATTTAATTGGAGTAGTACCAGATGATGAATATATTATAACACAAACAAATAAAGGAGAGCCTGTTATTTCTAATAAAAAAGCACCTTCAGGTAAAGCATATATAGAAATTTCAAGAAGAATTTTAGGAGAAAATATAGAAGTAACTGTTCCTGGAAGAGAGACAAGCCTTTTGGATAGGATAAAAAACTTCTTTTTTAGAAAATAAACAAAATAAACTGGAGGTAAAAGATGTTCGAAGGAATAACAAGCTTTTTTAAGAAAATATTTAAAAGTGAAGAACAAAATACTGGGGACAAGTCAAAAAATGCAGCAAAAGAAAGACTTCATTTAGTATTAATGCAAGATAGAGCAAACGTTTCTGCTGACTTTCTAGAATTAATGAAACAAGAAATTATAGATGTAATAAAAAAATATATAGTAGTTGACGAAAGTGCAATAGATGTAAGACTTACAAACCAAACAAATGATGATGGTACAAATGGTGCACCATCTCTATATGCAAATATTCCAATAGTCAATATTAGAAATGATGTTAAAGCTGAAAAAATGAAAGAAGAAAAAGAACCAAAAGTAGAAGAAACGAAAAAAATTAAAGAAGAGGAAGATAAAGAACAGCAAGAAGAAACTAAAAAAGTAAAAGAAGAAAAGCAAGAAGATAAAAAAGAAGACAAACAAGAAATTGAAGATACACAAACAAAAGAAGAAAAGGAATGATTATCTAAATAATATGATAAAATAAATAGGTAGGCATTTTTAAGTCTACCTTAAATCATATCTAATGAGGTAAATATGAATAAAAAATTATTAAAAAATCTAGATTGGGGAGTTTTAATTTGTACGGTATTATTATTAGCAATAGGATTAGTAGCTCTTTTTTCTACAACTAAAAATACAGATTATGAGGAATTTAAAAAACAATTACAATGGTTTGCTATAAGTATACCATTTTTAATAATGTTTACAGTAATTGATTATAATAAAATAACTAAGTTTTCACCACTTGCTTATGGTGTATTTACGTTTTTGCTCATAATTGTTTTATTTACAGATGAAATAAATGGTGCTAGGAGCTGGTTTAGTATTGGCTCATTCTCTTTTCAACCATCAGAGTTTGGAAAAATAGCACTAATACTATTTTTAGCGTATACTTTAAATATTTTACAAGCACGAAATAAAAAAGAGATAAATAAACCTTTGAAGTTATTACTATTTTTAATAATTGTTGCTGTACCAATAGGGCTTATAGCAATAGAGCCTGATTTAGGAACAGCTGCAGTTTATATTTCAATTACACTATTTATAATTTTTACCTCAGGAATAAATAAAAAATATATATTTGCAACAATAATATTGGTAGGACTTTTAGTTCCAGTTATATATCATAATTTACCATCACATGCTCTTTCAAGAATTGAAATTTTCTTACATCCAGAAACTGATCCTAGAGGAGCAGGATATAATATTATTCAATCAAAGTTAGCAATAGGTGCAGGTCAAATATTTGGAATGGGATTTTTACAGGGAAATCAAACTCAACTAGGATATTTACATCCAAAGACAACAGACTTTATTTTTGCTGCAATTGGAGAAGAAATGGGATTTGTAATGGCAGCAAGTATTATAGTTATATATGTAATACTGATTACAAAGATAATTTATATTGCTAAGACTGCTAAAGATAATGTGGGATCGTATATAGCAATTGGAATTGCTGGAGTTTTCTTTTTCCACATGATAGAAAATATAGGTATGACTATGGGAGTTTTACCTATAACTGGTGTACCTCTTCCTTTTGTGAGTTATGGAGGAAGTTCGCTTTTGACTGATTTTATATGTATAGGAATAATTTTGAATATTAGTGCTAGAAGACAAAAGGCAATATTTATGGAATAAATTAAGCACTGGGAAAAACAATACCAACAATTTAAGAAAAGTATTCTTAAATATCTGTAAAAGAGTAAAATAATTGATTTTTAAATAGCCGCGAAGCGACCAAACGAGACCTTTAGGTCGAGTGCGATATGGAGCAAATTACAGATAAAAATTTTAATTTGGAATTTGCGACACCAAGGCTATAAAAAAATCAATTATTTTACTATATTAACAAATAAAAATATTATTTCTTAAATTGTTGGTATTGTGATAAATTTAGACAAAGATTAAAAAAGGAAATGAAAAATGTATTTAAAAAAATTGAAACTTGGAAATGTAGAATTAGAAAATAACATATTATTAGCTCCAATGGCAGGAATTACAGACTTATCATTTAGAAAAATATGTAAAGAATATGGAATATCACTTGTTACAACAGAGATGGTAAGTTCAAGAGCAATTTGTTATCAAGATGAAAAAACATTAAAAATGATAAATACAGAAGGAGAAAAAAGGCCTGTAAGTATACAAATTTTCGGAAATGAGCCAGAGATAATGGGAGAAGCAGCAAAAATACTAAGTGAAACTGCAGATATTATTGATATCAATATGGGTTGTCCAGCTCCAAAGGTTGTGAAAAATGGAGATGGAAGTAAATTATTATTAAATTTAGATTTAGTATATGAAATAACAAAAAAGGTAGTAGAAAGCTCGAAAGTTCCAGTAACAGTAAAAATTAGAAAAGGCTGGGATGAAAATAATATTGTAGCTATTGAAGCAGCTAAAGCAATTGAAAGTGCTGGAGCTGTTGGAATAACAGTACATGGGAGAACAAGACAAGAATTCTATTCAGGAAAAGCTGATTGGGATATTATAAAAAAAGTTAAACAAGAAGTAAAAATTCCTGTTATAGGAAATGGAGATATAATAGATGGAAAAACTGCAAAAGAAATGTTTGAATATACTGGAGTAGATGGAATCATGATAGGAAGAGCAGCATTAGGCAAGCCATGGATTTTTAAAGAAATAATACAATATTTAGAAAACGGTGAAAAATTTGAAATAACAAATGAAGAAAAATTAGAAATAATATTAAAACATTTTAATATGGTATTAGAGGAAAAAGGTGAATATACTGCAGTAAGAGAAATGAGAAAACAGATTGCTTGGTACATAAAAAATATGCCAGAAGCAAGTCGTATAAGAGTAAAAATAAATTCTTTAGAATCAAAAGATGAAGTAGAAAAAACTTTAATAGAATATTTTAATACATATAAATAAAAACATTTTTTATAATTTAAAACATACAATTGTAATAAAAATACTAAAAGGAGACTTTTATGAAAAGAGGTATTTTTGTTACAATTATTTTTTTTGTTTTAATTATAATATTTTTTGGATTTTACTATTATAACTTTAGGAAAAATGGAAATAATAAAATTATTAAAGATGTAAATCAAGCTGAAGCGTATATTTTAAATATTGGAAATTATAGTTGCAAAGCAGAGATAACTATAACTAGCAATAAAAATGAAAATATATACAGTATTGAACAAAAAGTAGATGGAAATTATAAAATGCAAAAGGGATTAAGTGGAGAAATAGAAGGTATTATAATAGAAAACAGTGAAAACAAAGTTAATATAAAGAACAGTAAATTAGAGCTAAATAAAATTTATGATGATTATAGCTATATGACAGATAATATGCTGTTTTTAGATACTTTTGTAAAAGAGTGGAAAGAATCTGAAGAAAAGGAAGTTACTGAAGAAGAACAATATTTTAAATTTTATATGAAGATAAAAAACGGAAGAAATAGATATGTACAATATAAATCATTATGGATAAATAAAGACACTAGCAAACCTCAAAAATTAGAAATAGAAGATATAAACAAGAATAGGACAATTTACATATTATATAAAGAGATAGAAATTGAAAAATAAAAAATTTCTGATATTAAAATATAATAATTTACAGATTTTAAATATAGAATTAGCAGGAGTGAAGGAAATGATAGTTAAAAGAGGAGATATGTTTTATGCAGATTTAAGCCCAGTTGTTGGGTCAGAGCAAGGAGGTATAAGGCCAGTCTTAATTATTCAAAATGATACAGGGAATAAATATAGTCCAACAGTAATTGCAGCTGCGATTACTTCTCAAACAACAAAAAATAAATTGCCAACACATATTGAGATAGGTTCAAGTGAAGGAGGACTAAAGTCAGATTCTATTGTTTTAGCAGAACAAATTAGAACAATAGACAAAAGCAGATTAAAAGAAAAAATTGGACATATAGATGATTCAAGTGTTATGGAAAAAATAAATAGTGCAATAGGTATTAGTTTCGGATTAGAAGTTGATTAAAGATTTTTTAGTAGGAGATAAGAAATGTATATTAATAATAGAATTGTATCTTTAATTTATAGAGAAATTGCACTTTTATTAAGTTTTTTTGCAATTATTTATGATTTTGGAATATTACAAGGAAGTTTTAAAACATATAATTTTTTTTACTTTACAGTAATCAGTAATATTTTCTGTATGGGATTATTTTTATCATTGTTTATCAAAACAATAATTGATATAAAAAAAGATGGAATACATGGATATACAAGTATATCAGCACATATAAAAGGAGAAATAACAATATCAATTATTTTGACAATGTCAGTTTATCATTTTATATTAATTCCATATGCGTTAAAATTAAATCCTTATGAAACTTTAAAACCTATAGATGTAATATTGCATTATTTCATACCAATTATAACAGTATTTGACTGGATTTTATTTGATGAAAAGAAAAGGTTTAAGTGGTATGATCCAATTATTTGGACGATAGGTCCTTATTTATATATTTTATTTGTTTATATACAAGCAAATTTTGGACTTATAGAAAAACTTAATTCGAGTATGAGTAAATATGTTTATATTTTTTTAGATATAGGAAAGTTAGGAATAGAGAAGGTTACAGAGAATATAATTTGGCTAACAGTTATATTTGTAATAGTTGGGTATTTAATTTATGGAATAGATAGAATAAAAATATCTAATTCAAAGCATATATCGGAAAATTAAGCACACGTTGGAGGAGCTTTCCAATGTGTGCATTTTCAATATTTAATGATATTTTATTGTATTTTCAATTGTTTTTGAATGAGTAGTTGCCTCAAATTTTTTATTTGCTTCTATTCTTGCTTTTTTTGAACTTTTAATATAATAATTTGCAGTTGTTTCAATATTGTTATGTCCTAAAATCATCGAAATATCTTTAATTTCAGCTCCATTATATAAACTCTTTGTAGCAAAGCTTCCTCTCAAATCATAAAATCTACAATTAGTTATTCCAAGTTCATTATGTATAATTTCATAAGGATATTTAATAATGTCTGTTCCAGAATAAGAACCATCTTTTTTAGTAAATACCATTTGAATATTATTTTTCCTTTTATATTTGGTTTCAATTATCTTATATTCTACAATTTTACCATATTTATTTTTAATTTCTTTTAAATAATATTTTTTATATTTATTACCATATTTTTTCTTTAATAAATTTTGCTTACATTTATAATTATATAATGCTTTGTACAAAGTATTACAAATGTAAATTTCTCTACAGCTACATTCAGTTTTTGTTGGACCTAAATACCATCTACCGTTATAATCTTTTTTCTTTGAATATACTGTTTTAGATATTTTTATTATTCTTTTTTTAAAATCAATATCATCCCAAGTTAAAGCAAATATCTCACCTGTTCTCATTCCTGTATAACATGCTGTTAGAAATGCACATGTAAATGTATCATTTTTTTTAAATCTAGTTAAAATTTTATCAATTTCATCTTGTGTATAAATGTGTTTTATATCATTTTTCCTTATATCAAAAGATAAAAATCTTGGAATTTGCAAGTCTACAGCAGGATTATTTTTTATAAATCCAAAATAATTAGCAGCATCTCTTAATGAACTTTTTATAACTTTTTGATAATTTCGTAAATATTCCTTTGAATTTGAATTTTGATATAATTTTAATAAAGCTTGATTTAATATATATGGTGTTAAGTCACATAATTTATATTTACCAAGTTCGTTTTTTATTGCTTCAAATGTTTCTAAATATTTTTTTGTAGTTAAATATTTATAATTTATTTCAAAATATTCTTTCATCCAATAATCTAAATAATCTGAATAAGTCATTTGTGATTGTCCTACCTTCATATAATTACCATATTTTCTTATTTCATATTTTTTCGATTTTCTTTTCTTTTTCAAAAAAGCATTCATAATTTTTTTTACACTAATTTTTTTCATTTTATTTTCTCCAATCTTTATAAATGAAGCCATTATTACTTATAATTAAAATGGCTTTTATTCATAATTATTTTATACTAATGTGTACACAATTGCACTTATACAAAGCAAATGATAAGAACATATTTTTCACAATTTCATAAACTATAATATTAAGAAATATGAGGTGAGAAATATGGGCTTGACTTCAAATTCTACAGGAAATAAATTATTAAAAAATAATTTAGAAGCACTGAAAAAATCAAGTAATTTTACTGTAGCACTTGCTGGAAATCCTAATGTAGGAAAAAGTAGTATTTTCAATAGCTTAACAGGAATGCACCAACATACAGGAAACTGGCCAGGAAAAACTGTTGAAAATAGTTTTGGAACATATACATATTTAGATAAAGAAATGTTATTAGTTGATTTACCCGGAACATATTCAATTATGTCAGATTCACCAGAAGAAGAAATTGCAAGAGATTTTATTTGCTTTGAAAAGCAAGATTGTACTGTTGTAGTCGTTGATTCTACAGCATTAGAGAGAAATCTTAATCTAGTATTACAAATATTAGAAATCACAAATAAAGTAGTAGTATGTGTGAATTTGCTAGATGAGGCAAGTAAAAAGGGAATAACAGTTGATTTAAAAAAACTAGAAGAAATATTAGGAGTTCCAGTTGTAGGAACAATAGCTACTAAAAAGAAAACACTTGTAAACTTAAAAAAGGCAATATATAAAATTTGTAATGAAAATAAAGAAGAATATTTTAATTTAGAATATCCAGAAGAAATAAAAGACGAAATATTAGAAGCATCAAAACAAATAAATGATAGTAATATAAATAAAAATTGGATAGCAAATAAATTATTAGAAAACAATAGTAAGATAGTTAAAAAAATAAAACAGAAATGCAAAATAAATGAAGAAAATATAGAAGAAATAAGAGAAAAATTAAAAGCTAAAAATATAGATAAAAATAAATTTCAAGAAATTGTATCAGTAAAAATAGTAAAAGAAGCTGAAAAAATAGAAAAACAAGTAGTTGAAAAATCAAAAAAAGTTGAACGAGATAAAAAAATAGATAAAATAGTTACATCAAAAAAATTTGGAATACCAATAATGTTATTGTTTTTAGGAGTTATTTTCTGGATAACAATAGTAGGAGCAAATTATCCATCTAGCCTTTTATCAGAATTTTTTGGATTTATACAAGAAAAGTTATTAATCTTTTTTGATAATATTGGTTCTCCAGAGTGGCTTAAAGACTTATTGGTTAATGGAATGTATCAAACATTAACATGGGTAGTTAGTGTCATGTTACCACCAATGGCAATATTTTTCCCACTATTTACATTGTTTGAAGATTTAGGATATTTGCCAAGAATAGCTTTTAATTTAGATTCTTGTTTTAAAAAAGTATGTAGTAGCGGAAAACAGGCACTAACAATGTGTATGGGATTTGGCTGCAATGCAGCAGGTGTTTGCCGGATGTAGAATAATTCAATCAAAAAGAGAAAGACTAATTGCAATTTTAACAAATGTTTTTGTTCCTTGTAATGGAAGGTTCCCATTTTTAATAACAATATCAACTATCTTTATATCTGGAATAGGATTTAGTTTTAAAAATTCACTTATATCAACAATATCAGTTTTAGTTGTTGTATTACTAGGAATAATGTTAACTTTAATAATGTCAAAATTTTTATCAAAAACTTTACTAAGAGGAGAAAGTTCAAGTTTTATTTTAGAGTTGCCACCATATAGAAAACCACAAGTAAAGAAAATTCTAATAAGGTCAATATTTGATAGAACGCTATTTGTATTAGGAAGAGCAGTATCAGTAGCAGCACCTGCAGGGATAATATTATGGATATTTGCAAATGTAAATATAGGAAATATTAGCATATTAACAATGATTGCAAATTTTTTAGAACCATTTGCAAATCTAATGGGATTAGATGGTTATATTTTAACAGCATTCATATTAGGACTTCCAGCAAATGAAATCGTTCTTCCAATAATACTAATGTGCTATATGCAAAAAGGAACTTTAGTGAATTTAGAAGATACTTTCAAAATAGGAGAAATTTTAATTCAAAATGGTTGGACACTACTTACAGCAATAAATGTAATGATATTTACATTATTACATTTCCCATGTAGTACAACATTGATAACAATAAAAAAAGAAACAAATAGTTGGAAATGGACTTTTGTAGCTTTTGTATTACCAACAGTATGTGGAATTATATTATGTATGTTTACAAATGCAATTTGGAATATAGGAAGTTATTTATTAGTATAGATAAAATACTAAATAAAAATATAAGAGATGAAATCTTTTCAGACATGGGGACGGAGTTTTTGTCTAAGATTTTTCCAAAAATCTTAGACAAAAACTCCGTCCCCTCTATCTGAAAAAAAACTCAACCTGTTTGGTTAATTACTTTCTTGAATTTTATATTCGTTAATATCTGGTTCTATAAATATATCATCACTTACATTATCAAATTCATACTTTCTTTCATAAATCTGTCTATCCATTATGCTCTTCATACAAAGGCCAGTATCTTTATCTAAATAAATTTCATTTTTATCTTGACCTACCATAGATGATGTTGACATATAATTTGATATTTTATAGCAATCTTTACCATTAATATTAGTACTCTTTATTGTAGATAAAGCACAAGCAACTATAGTCTGCCATTTGGTATCGTTTTCTAACATATTATATAAATTAACATATATAGATTTTTGAACATTTAAACTTGCTAATTTTTCATCTTTAGTAACCCAGTACATATTTGTTTTTTCTCCATCATAGTACATAGACATTGTAGTTAAATCATCACCCATGTGCCTTTCTATGATAGCTAATTCTTTATTATCTTTTCTATAATAATTTGTTATTATTTTTAAATCTTTATAGTTATTATCTAATTGAGTGGCTGTCATATGATAATTTGTAGAATTAAGGTATTTAGAAATATTTTTTTCTACATTTTTTACTATTATATAATTTCTTATTGTATGAGCCAAAAACAAAACTAAATCAATTGAAATTATTATTAAAAGAATTATTAATATTTTTTTTATAATTTTTTTATTCATAAAAAATACCTCCCTATTATTTTGGAAGGCAACCTAGCTATCATGAGGATTAATATCCTTTTAGACCTATGGCTTTGCGTAATAAACTTTCGTTTATTTTGCTTTTAACATCTAACTATATTATAACATATAATTACAATATTTTCAATTATAAGTTTCTCTTATTCTTTATTTTTCAAGTGTAATAACCTTATGATAAAATTTTTGAATTTTATAAAGAAATTTTCTTTATACTCTATTAAATCTTTTTCTTGTTCATTTTCTTGAATATTTTCTATTTCGTTATTTTTCTTGAATAAATCATTTGGATTATATTTTTCTCTTTTTTCTTCTTCTTCTTTTCTTTGATTTAAATCTAATATTTCGTTTATTTTAGTTTTCTGTTCTTCTGTTGCAAAGTAATCTAGAAAAAGATTTACTATAATAGCATTTGCTTCTTTAGATATATTTTGTTCAGATAAATCTACTTCTGGATTTATTATAAAATTATAATCTCTATCCATATTGTTTTTGTAAAATTCAATTTTTTCTGTCGGTATTTTTGAATATTCATCTTTTGGAAAATATTTTATTATTTCTAATACCTCTGTATAAGCTCTTGCATATCTATTATTAACCATCTTTTGTTTCCTCTTTATTTTCTTATAATTTGTTTGTGTTATCAATACTATTGATAAATACATATCTTTCCATTTTTCAAACAAATCATCTATTTCTATATTAATCATATCATAAATCTATTTTTAAAGTAAATATAAATTAGATACAAAAATTTTATTGCAATATATTAAAAGAATTGTTAGAATTAAATCAGTGTAATTAGCAATATTTTTGAACTACAAAAAATAATAAGTATGATTGGAGAATAAAAATGTCAATTAAAGAAAGTAATGAGGTAACAGTAAAAATAATATGTACAAAACAAGAATTAATAAAAATATTGCTAGATAAAGGCTTTAAAGAAGGTAGGAAATTTTCATTAGATGATTATTACTTTATTCCAAATGATATTGATAAAGATAAAATGTCTACAAGAGAAATTCTATCAAAAGCTATTATTCTAAGATATATTATTGATAATGGAGAAGTGGTTCAAAAAATTACTTTTAAAACCAAAAATATTGATGAAGAAGGAAATATACTAAGTCAAGATTCAATAAATTGTGAAATAACAAATATAGATGATGCGAAAAAATTATTTAAAGCTATTGGATATACAGAGATAATGAATATAAAAGAAAACGATGTTGTTTATTATAAAGATAATTTAGAACTAGCATTAAAATTTGTAAAAAATGGTGATATATTAATAGAAATAGAAACTGAAGAAAATACAGACTGGAACACAATCGAAAAAATAAAAGAAATTATAGATCAACTTAATTTACCAATTGAAAAAAATAATTATTTTGTAAAAAAAGCTGAAATAGAATTAAATAAAATTTTGAAAAGATAATAGAAAAAGGAGATAGAATATGGATAAATTTAAAGAAATAAGACCTATTGTTCTTGGCATAGTAAAAAAAGAAAATAAAATATTAGTAAGTGAAGGATATGATAAAGTTAAAAATGAAGTGTTTTACAGATGTATAGGTGGAGGCATTGAATTTCTTGAAAAGAGTGAAGATGCATTAAAGAGAGAATTTAAAGAAGAACTTAATATAGACATTAATGTAGGAAAATTCTTAGGTATTTGTGAAAATATATTTACTTATAACGGAAAAGATGCACATGAATTAATATTGTTTTATGATGTTGATATAAAAGATACTGATTATCAAGAAAGATATCATATTATAGATGGCAATACTGAATGTGATGCAATGTGGATAGATATAAATAAATTTACAAATAAAGAATTAAAAATATATCCAGAAGTAATGTTAGAATATTTAAAATAAGATAGTTGTAAATGTAAATTATTCATGGTATAATAAAAATGTAGTAATTCAATTCAGTCATTCGCGTTTTACTACCAGATAAACGAAATGTTTAAAGGAATAATGAAGAGCCTTAAGAATCTCCTCATGAATGGCAAAAATATATACACAAAATTTTTG
>CANQZP010000028.1 GCA_947628395.1 uncultured Clostridia bacterium | reverse complement strand
TTATAAGAAAAAATGTTATAATATTAATGTAAATCTATTTTGGAGGTAAAGAATATGTCTATAGAAAAACAAAAATTATATAATGAAATTGAAACACTACCAGAAGAACTTACAAATCAAGTTATTAATTTTGTTGAATATTTAAAATTATCATATATAGATAAAGAAGCACCAGATAGTATTACTATAAAAAATAAGAAAGATTTAAAAGAAAAATTACAAAAAGGACTTGAAGATATAGAAGAAAATAAAGTATATTCTCTTGATGATGTTTTCAGCAAAATAGAGAATATATAAAGATGGAGTATAGGCTATGAAAAAGTATGTAGTAGAAATGTCAAAAACTGCTGAACAAGACTTAGAAAATATTATTTCATATCTGAGATATGATTTAGCAGAAGATATTATAGCAGATAAATATAAACTTTTATTTAAACAAGAATTAAGAAAATTAGCAGACGTCGCTGGAAGCATGCCTGTTTTAGAAGAAAAATTAACAGGGCATAAAAACATTAGAAAAATCAATGTAAGAAATTATATAATTTTTTATATTATTGATGAGAATGTGAATAAAGTTTTTATAGTAAGAATAGGACATGCTTTTATGGATTGGGAAAAATATTTAAAAGATGAATAATTAGTTTACCAAATTATTTTAAATGAAAAAGAAATAGAAATTAAAAATATAAATGTGAAAATTTAATTGGCAAATAAGTTATACTAATATTTTATAACCTTACAAAAATGTAAGGTTATTTTTTTTAATAATATGCTATAATAATTTTGGAGGATGAGAAAATGCAAAAAATTTTAATAGTAGAAGATGATGAAAAATTACGAGGAGAACTCGAAATATTTTTTAATAATAATGGTTATATGGCAGAATCTCTAAAAAAATTTGATAATACAATTTCTGATATTATAAATATAAATCCAGATTTAGTATTATTAGATATTAATCTACCTATGGCAGATGGAGAATTCGTGTGTAAGGAAATTCGAAAACAATCTAATGTACCAATTATTATAATAACAAGTAGAGATAATGAAGTAGATGAATTATTGAGTATAAATTATGGTGCAGATCACTATATTACAAAACCTTTCAATATTCAGATATTACTTGCTAAGACAAATTCACTATTAAGAAGAAGCAATATGAAAAATGAGCAAGATAAAATAGTTGAAAAAGATTTTATTATCAATTTGTCAAATAGTACGATAATCAAATATGATAAGGAAATTGAATTAACTAAAAATGAACTTAAAATATTAAAATTTTTAAATGAAAAAAGGAACAAAATTGTATCACGAGAAGAAATTATGGATTACTTATGGGAAAGTGAAAGCTTTATTGATGATAATACTTTGACAGTAAATATAACTAGATTAAGAAATAAATTAGAAGAATTAAATTTAAAAGAATTATTAGAAACTAAAAGAGGGCAGGGCTACATTTTAAGATAGGAGAAGATTATGGATTTTATCAGTTTTATAAAAGACAAGATATTGCAAATTAGTCTAATGATATTTAGTATTATAACAATAGAAATATTTCTTATTTGTTATCCTTATGGAATTTTTATGAGAATTTATATTCCAGTTATTATTTTAGGTATATATTTTATTACTATTTTTTTAGAATATTTTAAAAAAAGAAATTATTATCAAAGTATTTATGAGACACTAGATGAATTACAAGAAAAATATTTGATTACAGAATTAATATCTACTCCTAATTTTTCAGAAGGTAAAATATTAAAAGAAATTATGGAAGAAGTAGATAAATCCATGATTGAGAATGTGAATAAATATAAGTATTTGACTGAAGATTATAAAGATTATATAGAAATGTGGATTCACGAAATAAAAATACCAATAGCTAGCCGGTAAAATGATAGTAGAAAATAATAAAAATGAAGCTACAAATAGCATAGATGAGGAATTGCAGAAAATAGAAAATTATATTGAACAAGCATTATATTATGCTAGAAGTAATACTGTTAGCAAAGATTATTATATTAAGAAAAATAAAATAGAAGATATAGTAAATGAATGTATTAAAAAGAATAAAAAAGTTTTAATTGGAGAAAAAATATCTATCAATATTCATAATTTAGATTTATGTGTAAATACTGATAGCAAGTGGATTGTATTTATTTTAAACCAAATATTACAAAATAGTATAAAATATAGAAATAAAAATAGACAATCTGAAATTGAAATTTATGGAATACAAGGTAAAGAGAACGTTGTTTTATATATAAAAGATAATGGTATCGGAATAAAAAGAGGAGAACTAGGTAGAGCTTTTGAAAAAGGATTTACAGGAACAAATGGAAGAATGGCGAACAAAAAATCTACTGGAATAGGATTGTATTTATGCAAAAAGTTATGTGATAAACTAGGAATTGGAATAGAATTAAAATCAGTTCAAGATGAAGGTACGGAAATTAGACTAATATTTCCTAATAACAGTTATATAGATGTTGATAAAAACCTTACAAAAATGTAAGGTTTTTGTAAGGTAAATCAATATGAACATAGAAAAAGTAGAGCTATAATGTTGTTAAGTTAGAAAGGAGTTTTTATATGGAAAGAATTTTAGAGGTACAAAATATAGAAAAATACTATGGAAACAAATCAAACTTAACAAAAGCAATAGCTGGAATTAGTTTCACTGTTGAAAAAGGAGAATTCATAGGTATAATGGGCGCATCAGGCTCAGGAAAAACAACATTACTAAATTGTATATCTACAATAGATAAGGTAACATCAGGTCATATAATTGTTGATAATAAAGATGTTACGAATTTAAGAGGAAACAAATTAAATAAATTTAGAAGGGAAGAGTTAGGATTTATTTTCCAAGATTTTAACTTATTAGATACATTAACTTGTTATGAGAACATAGCTCTTGCTCTTACAATTCAAAAGATAAAGCCACAAGAAATTGATAAGAGAGTTATTGAGATTGCTGAAAAATTAGAAATAAAAGAAATCTTAAAAAAATATCCTTATCAAGTATCAGGTCGGACAAAAGCAAAGAGTTGCTATCTGCCGAGCAATTATTACAAATCCAAAACTTGTACTTGCTGATGAGCCAACAGGAAGCTTAGATTCAAAATCAGCTAGACATTTATTAGAAAATTTTGAATATCTTAATCAAAAATTACAAGCAACCATTTTAATGGTAACACATGATGCTTTCACCGCTTCTTATGCAAATAGAATATTATTCATTAAAGATGGAAAAATCTTTAATGAATTGATAAAAGAAGATGACACAAGAAAGCAATTTTTTGAAAAGATAATTGCCGTCCAAACATTACTTGGAGGTGATTTGAATGATTGTATTTAAGTTATCAATTAAAAATATGAAAAAGAGTATAAAAGATTATGCAATTTACTTTTTAACTTTAGTTTTAGGAGTAGCTATCTTTTATATGTTTAATTCTATTGATAGCCAACAAGCAATGCTTGAAATTTCTAACTCTAAAAAAGAAATGCTAAAACTTATGGTGAGTATGTTAGAAATAGTATCTATTTTTGTTGCAGTAGTACTTGGCTTGTTAATTGTATATGCAAATAATTTTTTAATAAATAGAAGAAAAAAAGAATTTGGCGTGTATATGACACTTGGAATGAGTAAAAAACAAATTTCAAAAATTATTTTATTAGAAACATTACTAGTAGGAATTATATCACTTGTTGTTGGAATAATAATTGGTGTTTTTGCATCACAATTTATGTCTGTACTTGTTAGTAAATTATTCGAAGCAGATATGAGCGAATTCCATTTCGTATTTTCCCAAAATGCTTGTATAAAAACTTGTATATATTTTGCAATTATGTATCTTGCAGTTATGTTTTTTAATAGTATTACAGTTTCAAGATATAAACTAATTAACTTATTAAATGCTAATAAGAAAAATGAATCAGTAAAAATACGAAATCCATTTTTAGCTATATTGATGTTCGTTTTAGGAGCAAGTATTTTGGGATATGCTTATTATATTGTAACAGTTAAAACTAATACATTAAGAGTTGAAAAAGATTTAATAAAGCCTATTTTGATGGGAATTATTGGTACAATACTAACCTTCTGGTCTTTATCAGGATTTATATTAACTACAATTCAAAAAATGAAAAAAATTTATTTAAAAGATACAAATATGTTTGTTTTAAGACAAATAAACAATAAGGTTAATACAACAGTAATTAGTATGAGTGTAATTTGTATTATGATATTTATGACAATTACAATTTTGTCTTCAAGTTTATCTTTAAGAAATTCAATGCAAAGAAATTTAGAAGAAATGACACCTGTAGATTTAAATCTACAGAAAAGAGCATATCTTCCTGAAACTTATAAAAATATTTATGGAAAAGAAGTATCTTCAACAGAAGAGCAAAGAGAGGATTCAAAACTTTTTATATCAGAAAGTTTAAAAAATAATGGATTTGACATGAATTTATTAAAAGATATTGTAGAAATACCTATATACACACAAGAGGATTTAACATTTCAAAAATTTTTAGGTGATGAATTTGAGCAAATAGATAAAGAATTTCCTTTTCTTATTTACAGTTCAACAGAAAAAATTATAAAAGTATCTGATTACAATAAGATAGCTCAAGCTTATGGTATAAAAAAATATTCATTAAATGATGATGAATATATTATGATATGTGACTTTGACTACCAAGCAGAAATAAGAAATAGAGCATTAGCAAATGGAAATAATATTTTAGAAATAGCAGGAAAAAAATATAAATCAAAATACAATGAATGTAAAGAAGGATTTATTGAAATATCAAATTCTCATACGAATACTGGTATTTTATTAGTTCCAGATAATTGCGATTTGAAAGAAGAAATGACTGGAGAATATTTTTTAGCTGCAAATTATAATGCTAATACTGATGAAGAAAAAGAAAAGATTGAAAAAGTATTTACAGAATCAGATTCAAATTTAATACAAAACTTACATGATAATGGAATCGAAATAGACGGAGTAAGTAAAATCTCGATTGTGGAAGCATCTTTAGGTTTAAATACAATCACTATATTTATATCAATATATCTAGGGTTAATTTTCTTAATAGCAAGTAGTGTAATTTTAGCTTTAAAACAATTAACTGAAAGTAATGATAACAAACAAAGATATAGTATTTTAAGAAAAATTGGTTGTGATGAAAAGATGATAAATAGGACATTATTTAGGCAAATCGGAATATTTTTCGCTATACCACTTATTTTAGCAATTATTCATTCTATTTTTGGAATAAAATTTGCTTTAAATTTATTAGCTGGAATTGCAGACTCAAAAGAGCTATTGCCATCAATTATTGTAACAACAATTATAATTGCTATTATATATGGTTCATATTTTTTAGCAACTTATTTTGGAAGCAAAAATATTGTTAAAGAAAAGGATTAAATTATTATTTAGTAACGTATTTACAATTTAATTATTTATATATATAATGAATAATATTAAAAACAAATAGGAGAAACAAATGAAAATGAAAAAAAGTTGGAAGGTTATATTTACTGCTATTTTAGTAATAGTATTAGCTTTTGGAGTAAATATTATAGTTTCTTTTGCATCTCAAAGAGATGAGTTACTAAATAAATCTAAACAAACTGATCAGCAAATAAATGAAACAAAAGAAGATATTTCTGAAATTAAACAAGATATGTCACAAGTAATGAAGGAAGTACAAGAATTAGTAGTACAAATATCAGAATATGAAAATCAAATAACAGAATTAGATACACAAATTGGAGATATACAAACTAATATAGAAACTACAACTGAAAAATTAGCCAAAACAGAAAAAGATTTAGAAGAAAAACAAAAACTATTAGATGAAAGATTAGTTGCATTATATGAATCAGGCTCAACAAGATACATAGATGTTTTATTAAATTCTAAAGGAATTACAGATTTTATATCAAATTATTATTTAATAGAAGAATTAGCAGAGCATGATACTGAACTTATTGAAACAGTAAGAAAAACAAAACAAGAAATAGAAGAAACTAAAAAACAATTAGAAGAAAGTAAACAACAATTAGAAACAGCGAAGCAAGAGCAAGTTGCAAAACAAAATGCGTTGGCTGTAGTAAGAGATGAAAAAACTGCTAAAGTTGCAAATTTATCAACAGAAGAAAAGAAATTAGAAGCACAACTTTCTCAATTTGAAAAAGATAAACAACAAATTTATAGTGAATTAGCTAGCTTGTCTGCACCATCAAATAGTAGTAGTGGAGGAAGTACTCAAAATTATCCTCCATCAAATCCAAGTTCATCTGGATATATATTTCCTATACCAGGACTTTCAAAATCTAATATATCTAACAGAAGTTTCCCATCATATCCAGGACATGATGGTGTTGATATAAATATAAATGTTGTTGGGAAATCCGTAGTAGCTGTAAAATCAGGAACAGTTGTACAATCAACAGCTGTTAGAAACGCAGATGGAAGTTATAGGAGCTATGGTGAATATGTTACAATAGATCATCATGATGGAACAAGGACTTTATATGCGCATTTAAGAGCAGGTTCAAGAACTGTATCACCAGGACAAACTGTATCACAAGGACAAGTAATAGGAACTGTAGGTTCAACAGGAAATTCTACAGGTGATCATCTTCATTTTGGAGTATTTTTAACAAAAAATGGCGGAGCATCAGTATATGCAGTAAATCCATTAAACTATTTGCCTTAATTTTGAAAACACTGTTAGATGTGGAATTATTTTCCATATCTAACAGTGTTTTTAGCGCATAATTTTGTTGATAAAAATTCAAAAAATATATTGACATAATTCGACAAATTAGCTATAATGTACATACGTTTAATTAGAAGCTTTTTAGAAAATAAAATACTAATATTACTGAACATACTAACATAAAATTATAATAAAAAGGAGGATAAAAATGCTACGATTAGAGAAAATCACTAAGGACTATCAAATGGGCGAAACTAAGCAAAAAGTTCTAAAAGGCATAGACCTTAATTTTAGAAGAAAAGAGTTTGTATCCATTTTAGGTGCCAGTGGTAGTGGTAAAACTACACTATTAAACATTATAGGAGGCTTAGATAAGTATACTTCTGGAGATTTATTTATTGAAGGAGTTTCTACAAAGAAGTATAAATCAGAAGATTGGGATAGTTATAGAAATAATAAAATCGGATTTGTTTTCCAAAGTTATAACTTAATATCACATTTAAGTCTTTTATCTAATGTTGAGCTTTCATTAACCCTTTCTGGAATTTCTAAAAAGGTTAGAAAAGAAAAAGCAAAAAAAGCATTAGAAATGGTAGGATTAGGAGACCATATAAATAAATTACCAAAACAACTATCTGGTGGACAAATGCAGAGAGTTGCAATAGCAAGAGCTATAGTAAATGACCCAGAAATTATACTTGCAGATGAGCCAACTGGTGCATTAGATTCTGAAACAAGTATACAAATTATGGATATACTAAAAGAACTAAGTAAAGATAAATTAGTTATAATGGTAACACATAACCCAGAACTTGCTAAAGAATATTCTACAAGAATAATTGAATTAAAAGATGGTTTAATTCTTGAAGATTCTAATCCAGTTAAAGATTCTGAAATAGAAAAACCACAAGGAACAGATACTCAAGTTAAAACAAAGAAAACATCAATGTCTTTCTTTACATCTTTAAAATTATCTTTTAGAAATTTACTTACAAAAAGAGGAAGAACTATATTAGTTTCAATTGCTGGTTCAATAGGAATTATAGGAATTGCTTTAATTCTTTCTCTATCTAATGGTGTAAACAAATATGTAGATAATCAAACTAAGAATTATTTAGATACTTATCCAATTACTTTGGAAAAACAAGCTGTAGTTTTGGATATTACTTCAATTATCCCTTCAACAGAAGAGGTAAAAGCAGATGATGGTAAAATAGCTTCAACTGATGATATTGAATATCTATTAACAAGTTCAACAAATATGGTAAGGTCTAATAACTTACAAGAATTTAAAAAATATCTAGAAGAAAATGAAGATAAAATGAAAGAATACACTTCAGAAATTAGATATGAATATGACGTTAATTTACAATTATACTCAAATAAAGATGGCGAATATGTTGGAACTGATATAAATGCTAATGGTAATTTGCAATATGATGTAAGTGAAAATTTCCAACAATTATCTGATGATAAAGATATTATAGATGAAAATTATGATGTGGTAGCAGGAAAATTACCAGAAAACTATAATGAATTAGTACTTGTTACTGATGAAAATGGTGCTGTAGATAATTCATTATTATATGCTCTTAATATTAGAGATAGAAGTGAATTAGTTGATGCAACTATTAAACTTTCTAATAATCAAGAAATAAACTTTGATACTGTTCAATATGATTATGATGATATATTAAATTTAACATATAAAGTAGTTCCAAATACAGATTACTATGTATATCAAGATGGTGTATATCAAGATAAATCAAAAGATAAAACATATTTAAAGAATATTATAGATAAAGATGGATTTGATGTAAAAATAGTAGGTATTTTAAAACCAAAAAATGATAACATAGCTAACAAGATTTTAGGATACCCAAGTTCTCTTCCAAAACACGTTATGGAAATAAACAGAGAATCACAAATCGCAAAAGACCAATTAGCTAATCCAGAAATCGACGTATTTACAGGAACTGAATTTGATGAACTTTCTAATTCATACGAACAGAATATATCTAATTTAGGAATTGCTTCTGAAGACGATCCAGCAATAATCTATTTATTTACTAAAGATAAAGACGCTAAAGACAAAGTAGTAAAAATGATAGATGATTACAATAAAAAACAAAAAGATGCTGGTAGAGATGATTTAACTATAACTTATACAGATACTATGCAAGATGCTTTATCATTACTAACTAAAGGTGTAAATGGTGTAACTTATGTTCTTATTGCTTTTGTTGCAATTTCTTTAATAGTATCATCAATAATGATTTCAATAATCACTTATATTTCAGTTCTTGAAAGAACAAAAGAAATTGGTATTTTAAGAGCAATTGGTGCTAGAAAGAAAGACGTTTCAAGAGTATTTAATGCAGAAACTGTAATTGAAGGTTTAATCTCAGGTGTTATTGGTGTAGCTGTGACTTTATTATTAAATGTAGTAATCAATCTTGTTGTAAAACATTTTGCATCAGAATTTGGTAATATAGCAACCTTATCTGCTGCAAATGCAGTTATTCTTATTGTACTAAGTGTAATAATAACAATGATTGCAGGTTTAATTCCATCAAGAATGGCAAGCAAGAAGGAACCTGTAGAAGCTTTAAGATCAGAATAATATTAAAAATATATTTAAAGAAAAAGCAGACTTCATTTAAAATGGAGTCTGTTTTTTCACAATTGTAATAATTTGTAACGAATTTAACTTTCATACGTCATATATAAAAGGAGGAAAAAGTTATGCAGGATATTGAAGAAATATATAAAAAATATTTTGAAACTGTAAATAAATATTTATTCTGTTTAACTCATAATAATGATGTCTCTGAAGAACTTACACAAGAAACTTTTTATAGAGCAGTAAAAAAAATAAATACCTATAAAGGTGAATGTAAGATGTCAGTATGGCTATGTCAAATTGCTAAAAACCTCTGGTATGACGAATGCAGAAAAAATAAAAAAGTGGTAAATACAGAAGAAGATGATTTTCTAAATATACAATCTTTAGATACAATAGATGATAATATTATTTTAAATGATGAAAAAATGTCCTTGTACAAGAAAATGCAATCTTTAGATGATAAGACTAGGGAAGTAATGTATTTAAGAATAACTGGAGAATTAAGTTTTAAAGAGATTGGAATTATTCTGAATAAAACAGAAAATTGGGCTAGAGTAACGTTTTATCGAGGGAAGAACCAATTAAAAGAAAAGGAGGTTGATTGATATGAAAGAGAAAAAAGATTGTAAAATTGTTCAAGATTTATTACCTAATTATATTGAAAATCTTACAAGTGATGAGACAAATCAATATATCAATAAGCATTTAAATGAGTGTGAAGAATGTAAAGAAATTTTAGAAAATATGCAAAAGGATTTGAAAGTTAATGATTCAAAGAAAGATGATCGAGAGGTAAAATATATTAAAAAATTTAATAGAAAGTTTAAATTATTAAGAAACATATTATTGATTATAATAATAGTATTTTTAATAATAATAGGTAGAAAATTGTTTATAATCACGAGATTATCTAATAAAGCTAATGATACATTAAAACAAAGTAATTATTATACTAGAACTGAAACATATTCTAATGGACAAACGACTATTTTAGAATCATATAATAAAGATGGTATTACTTCTGGGACAATGAGTTTCTATTCAGAAGGTAATAATAAAAAGATAATATTTTATAAATCAAAAACAGAAATAATATCTTTGTTAGATAATGGTGAGAGTAAAACTTTAATGAATATGGGAGATATAACTATAAATCCAGTTTATTTTACTGGTGAAAGTATACTTGAAAACTTACGTATTGCAATTACTACAAGCATTGATAAAGTAAAAATTAACGGAAAAGATTGTTATATAATCAAAGAGAATGATAATACAGAAAAATTTATAGATGCAGATACTGGATTAGCAATAAAAATGATAGATAATAAGAATAACACAACTGTAGATTATAAATATAAATTTGGTACTGTTAAAAATACGGATATTGTTAAACCAGATACAACTGAATATACTACAAATGAATAAATAACCTAAGCGAAGACTTTGTCTAATTTTTTAGATGACAATCTTCGCTTTAATTATGCCTTCTTGAAATTATTGATATTTTAATATATAATAACTAAAAAATTATATAAGCTATAAATTGATAGGAGAAATAGTTATGTGGATTGCAATAAAAAGAGGTATTGTTGTTTTAATAGGGCTATTATTACAAATATTATTAACTTTATTGATATATTTAAAACTTGGAGAATATATACAACTTATTGAAATTTTATATGGTATTATTAGTATTTTTATAGTGCTTACAATTATAAAAAATAGTAAAAGACTAAGTAGTGATTTAATATGGATTATTGTAATAATGTTATTTCCGATAATAGGAACACTTTTATTTATAATATTAAAAAGAAATAAACACAAAAGCAAAATACTAAAAAATATAAATAAGAATGTAAAAGAAGGAAAGAAATATTTAGTACAAGATGAAAATATAAAAAAAGAAATACAAAAAGAAAATTTGGGTCAATTAAGATATATAAGTGAATTTGCAGGATTTCCTGTAACTAAAAATAATGAAGTAAAATATTATCCGCTAGGTGATGATGTTTATCCTGTAATGTTAGAAGAACTAAAAAAAGCTGAAAAATTTATATTTATTGAATATTTTATTATAAATAAAGGCAAAATGTGGCAAGAAATATATGATATCTTAAAGGAAAAAGTTAAAAATGGAGTGGAAGTTAGGATAATATATGATGATATGGGGTCTGTCGCTATGCTTCCAACAAGTTTTCCTAAAGAGCTTGAAAAAAATGGAATAAAATGTGTTTTATTTAATAAGTTATCTCCATTTTCAGGGATTATTATGAATCATAGAGACCATAGAAAAATGATGATTATAGATGGACATACCGTCTTTTCCGGAGGTATAAATATTTCAGATGAATATATAAATTTGAATAGTAAATACGGACATTGGAAAGACAATGGAATTATGATTAAAGGTGAAGCTGTTTGGAATTTTACAGTAATGTTTTTAGAAATATGGAATGCTTTTAGAAATGATGATAATGATTATAAAAAATATAAGTTTAAATTTACAAAGGAAAATAAGGATAATGGATTTATTGTACCTTATGGTGAGAGTCCATTAGATGATGAAATTGTAGGAGAAGATGTATATCTAAATATTATAAATCAAGCTAAGAAGTATGTTTATATTTATACACCATATTTGATAATTGACACAGATGTAATTAATAGTTTAGTTCTAGCAGCAAGGAGAGGTGTTGATGTTAGAATTATTGTTCCAGGAATACCAGATAAGAAATTTGTTTATGATGTAACAAAATCATATTTTTATCCATTGATACAAGGTGGAGTTAAAATATATACTTATACACCAGGATTTGTTCATAGCAAAGTATTTGTTTCAGATGATGAGATTGCTACTGTTGGAACAATTAATATGGACTATAGAAGTTTATATTTACATTTTGAATGTGGAATTTATATGAGAGATACAGATGTAATCAAAGATGTAAAGAAAGATATAGAAGATTCAATAAAAGTCTCACATGAAGAAACTCTTGAAGGAACTAAACCTGGAATTATAAAAGGTATGTGGCAGGCAGTTTTAAGAGTATTTGCGCCATTAATGTAGTTTAAATTTAGAAGAAAAGGATAAAAAATTATGAGAGATAATTTAAAAAGTCAAGCTACAATAGAAGGAAATTTAAAATGGAATAATGCTATTAAACGTGAAAGTGAGTTATATTCTAGAAGCAATGATATTCGCTCTGAATTTGAGAGAGATTATACAAGAATAATACATAGCTCAGCTTTTAGAAGAATGAAACATAAAACACAAGTATTTTTTTCTCCAGCTAATGACCATATTTGTACTAGAATGGAGCATGTAATTTTAGTTGAATCAATTAGTAATACAATAGCAGGATATTTAGGTTTAAATACTCAGCTAACAAGAGCTATTGCTATGACTCATGATATAGGGCATAGTCCATTTGGTCATCAAGGAGAACAAATATTATCTGAAATTTCAAAAAGAGATATAGGGAAGGCCTTTTGTCATGAAAAAAATGGCCTAGAAGTAGTTGATAAGATGGCTTTACTAGAAGATAATAAACAAAATTTTCAGAATCTTAATTTAACTTATGCTGTAAAAGATGGAATTATTTCGCATTGTGGTGAGATTGATGAAAATAGCTTAAGACCTCGAAATGAATATATTGATTTATATGATTATAATTTTCCAAATCAATATAATCCATATACTTGGGAAGGATGCGTTGTAAAAATTGCAGATAAAATAGCTTATTTAGGTAGAGATATACAAGATGCTATTACTCTAGGAATTTTAGATAAACATTTAAAAGAGTTACGAGATATGCTTGATCTTAGTAAGAGTGATGCTATAAATAATACTATTATAATTAATAATTTGGTGTACGATTTATGTGAGAATAGTAATTAAGCAGAAGGACTAAAATTTTCTAATAAATCTTTTGAATTTATAAAAAATTTGAAAGAATTTAATTATAAATATATTTATTTAGATGAAAGATTACAACCTTCTACAGAATATTTTAAAATTATAATTACAACTATATATAATACCTTAAAAAAGTATTATACAGATAAAGAAGGTATTTCTAAAATGTATCCAGAAATTATGAAAAATTTTGAAGAATGGCTAAAAATGTACTGGAATTACGAAAGATATGAGATGTGTAAAAATAAGATTGTTTTTAATATAGAAAATGAAAATGAATTTTATCAAGCAATTATATACTACATTTCAGGTATGACTGATAATTATGCGATAGATATTTATAATAAGATAATAAGTTTTTAGAGAAAATACATTTTGTTTTATAAATTTATTATTTTTCTATATTGATTTCTTTTTGTAACTCATCTAAAAATTTCTGAGTAGCTTTAGAAAAAACTTGATATTTTTTCCAAATTACTACTAGATTAGCTTGTATATTAGGGATAATAGGCTTAAAACACAAAATACTATCATCTGTTAGATTGATTAATTTATCAAAAGCTAAAGCATATCCAAAACCTTCTTCTACATATAAAGAAGCATTATAAAGTAAATTATAAGTTGCTACAATATTTAATTTATCATAATCTTCGCCAAACCACTTAAAAAAATCATTATTATCAAGAGATTGTTTTGAACAAATAAGAGGAATATTCAAAAGCTCTTTAGAATCTATATGGTCTTTTTTTGCTAAAGCACAATCCTTTTTCATTAAAAGTCCCCAAGTATCATAAGTTGGTAATTTTATATATCCATATTTTTTTATATCAGAAGGTTCAATTAAAATACCAAAATCAATTAAACCTTTATCCAGTTTTTCTAAAACATCGTTACTGTTGCCACTAAAAAGATGATAATGAATATTGGGATATTTTTTTTGTAATTTACAGCTTACTTTTGCAATAGTTCTCATTCCATCTGTTTCTCCAGCTCCAATATAAATATCACCACTAATTAGTTCATTATCTAAATTTTTTAATTCAGATTCAGTTTTATCTACTAGATTTATAATTTCTCCAGCTCTTTTACGAAAAAATATACCATCTTGCGTAAGTGTAATTTTTCTTTTACCTCTTATAAATAACTTTTTTCCAATTTCATTTTCTAATTCCATAAGCTGTTTTGAAAGAGTTGGCTGTGTAATATGTAAAGTTTCAGCAGCAGCGGTTATATTTTCTTCTCTTGCTAAGGCTAGAAAATATCTTAAAAGTCTAAGTTCCATACTAAGACCTCCTAAAAATTTGTTAATATTATAATATTTTATATTATTCCTGTCAACTATGGTAAACCATTCAAAATAAGTATTGGCTATTTATGAAAAAAATGTATATAATAAAAATAATGAAAAAAGGAGAACCAAAATTATGAGGAAAAAGATATTTGTAATTATAGTCATAATCTTAATTATAGCTTGTGTTTCAATAGGAATTATATACTATAAAAATAAAGAAAAAGATAAGAAGGGAAGAGGTAAGATGTCAAATAATAGTTCTCAAAATTATGATGATGAAATATTAGCGACTATCGATAATAGTAATTTTAATTTTGAAACAAGAACAGTAAAATTAAATAGTGGATACGAGATGCCTCTTAATGGAATAGGAACATATAGTTTAAAAGGTGATACTTGTTATGATGCTATAACAAGTGCTTTAAATTCTGGTGTTAGACTGATAGATACAGCATATATGTATGAAAATGAAGAAGAAATAGGAAGAGCTATAAGAGATTCAAATGTTCCAAGAGAAGAAATATTTGTAATAACTAAAATATATCCAACTCAATATAATAATCCAGAAGATGCAATAGAAATGGCTTTTGATAAATTAGGATTAGATTATATTGATATGATGTTGTTACATCATCCAGGAGACAATGATGTAAAAGCTTATAAGGCAATGGAGAAATATGCAAAAGAAGGAAAAATACATTCTTTAGGTTTATCTAATTGGTATGTAGAAGAATTGGAAGATTTTTTACCACAAATAGAAATAATGCCAAGTCTTGACCAAAACGAAATTCACCCATATTATCAAGAAAATGATGTTATACCATATATACAAAGTAAAGGCATTGTAGTACAAGGGTGGTATCCATTTGGTGGTAGAGGTCATACAAGTGAGATATTAGGAAATGAAACCATAAGTAAAATTGCTGAAAATCATAATGTATCATCAGCACAGGTAATTTTAAGATGGAATTTACAAAAAGGTGTTGTGGTAATACCTGGTTCGAGTAATCCAGAGCATATTAAGGAAAATACTGATATTTATGGATTTGAATTAACAGATGAAGAAATGAATAAAATAAATTCATTAAATAGAAATGAAAAACATGATTGGTATTAAAAAATAAGAAAGGAGTAAAAAATCATGGAAGAAAAATTAAATTTAAGTATGGAATGGGATAAAACATTCCCAAAAAGTGAAAAAGTAAATCATAGAAAAGTAACTTTTTTTAATAGATATGGAATTACATTAGTTGCTGACCTTTATGAACCAAAAGAATATACAGGAAAGCTAGCAGCCGTAGCAGTATGCGGACCTTTTGGAGCAGTAAAAGAACAAGCAAGTGGATTATATGCTCAAGAAATGGCAGAAAGAGGTTTTTTAACAATAGCCT
>CANQZP010000027.1 GCA_947628395.1 uncultured Clostridia bacterium | reverse complement strand
CCACAACCTCTAAACTAATAGAAAATAATAAAGTCTTCATTCCCATTCTTGCAGCTGCAAGAGCTGCTTCACAACCTGCATGCCCTGCTCCAATTACTGCTATATCATATTTACCTGCATTATAACTCATTTTTTTACACCTTCTTTTATTTTCCTAAACAAAACTTTGAAAAAATTTCCTTTATTATATCTTCAGTAACAGTCTCCCCTGTTATTTTTCCTAAACTCTCTAATGCCTCTTTTATATAAACAGTCACAATATCTATAGGCATTTTATCATTAATAGCTTTTTCAGATGATTCTAATAATTCCTTAGCTTTTCTTATTAAATCCTTATGTCTTATATTAGTAACTAAAGTTCCATTATCAGAAGAAATATTTTTTTCTTCAACTATTTTTACTATTTCAGAAATTAAATCATTAATTCCCTCTCTCGTTTTAGTAGAAATTTTTACAATAGGAGCTTTTATTCCCAATTCATCCACATTAATATTAAAATCTTTAGCCAAATCTATCTTATTAAAAATAACTATAGACTTTTTTTCATTTAATAACTTAATAATTTCTCTATCTTCATCATTAAACTCTCTTGAAATATCAAATATTCCAATAAGTAAATCACTATCATTAGCAGAAAATAAAGCCTTTTTTACACCTATTTTCTCTACCTCATCTGTAGTTTCTCTAATCCCAGCAGTATCTATTATTTTTAAAGGAATACCTTCAATTGATATATACTCTTCTATAGTATCTCTAGTAGTTCCCTCGAATTCAGTAACAATAGCTCTTTCCTCATTTAAAAGCAAATTAAGTAAAGACGACTTTCCAGCATTAGGTCTTCCTACAATAACAGTTTTTATTCCCTCTTTTAAAACTTTACCACTATCAAAAGATTCTTCTAAGATTCTCAATTTGTCTACATTTTTTTCTAAACATTCATAAGCTCTATTATTAGTTACTTCTTCAACATCATATTCAGGATAATCAATAGAAGCCTCAATATCAGCCATTAAAGAAATAAGACTATTTCTTATTTCTTTAATATCTGAAGATAAATTACCTTCTAATTGATTTATTGAAGCCTTAGCTTCCTTATCAGTTTTACTATTAATAATATCTATAACAGCCTCTGCTTGAGATAAATCTATACGCCCATTTAAAAAAGCTCTTTTAGTAAATTCCCCTGGTTCTGCTAAAACAGCACCACTTTTTAAGCACAAATCTAATATTTTTCTCATAACAATCATACCACCATGAGAATTTATCTCACACATATTTTCAGTAGTATAACTCTTAGGCTCAATAAAATAAGAAACTAATACCTCATCAACAATTTCTCCATCATCTACTATATTTCCATATTTTATTGAGTACCCTTTTATTTCAGAATTTACTTTAGGCACAAATATTTTATTTAAAATATTAAAACATTCCTTACCACTCATTCTTATTATACCTATTCCACCAACACCAGGTGCTGTAGAAATAGCCACTATAGTTGACATATAATATACTTCCTTTCACAAAAAAAGGTTGCACACAAAATTGCAACCAATTTTCCTATCTTTTTAAATGTATAACTATTCTTCTATTAGGCTCTTCACCAATACTATAAGTTTCTACTTTATTGTTTTCTTGTAATTTAGTATGAATTATCTTTCTATCATAAGAATTCATTGGTTCTAAAGTAATAGATTTTCTTGTTCTTATAACTGTTCCAGCAATCTTATCTGCTAAAATCTTTAAGTCCTCTTCTCTTTTCTCTTTGTAACCACCTATATTTAATAGTACTCTTACTTTCTCACTAGTATTTTTATTTGCCACACTAGTAAGTAAAACTTGAATAGAATTTAAAACTGCTCCCCTATAACCTATTAAATAACCTGTATCTTGTCCATTCATATCTACAATTAAATCACCATTTTCTACTTTAATATCATAAGTTATATCATCACTTGGTAACTTTTCTATAAACAATTTTATAAATTCTTCTACATCTTCTCTAGCCTTTTCAACACTTTCATCAGTAGGAACTACTCTTTTTTTATTTACATTACTTGTTGGAGAATCTTTTAATTTCATTTCAACTCTAACAACTCTTGGAGCTAAAATACTAAAAAAACTTCTTTTATCATCTGATTCTAAAACTTTAATTTCAACTTGATTTTTATTTACTTTTAAATCTTTTAAACCATTTTCTATAGCTTCATTAGTAGTTTTCCCTTCATATATATTAGACATCTTCTATTCCCCCTCTTTAGACACCATAAATTTATTTAAAACAATTTTTTCTATCATCATAAGTATATTATTGACTAACCAATACAAAGCCAATCCTAATGGAGCAATAGCTGCTATAGAAACAGATAAAATAGGCATCATAATAGACATCTGCTTATTTAATTGAGCTGTCATATCCTCTTCATCTGAATTTTCATCATCCTTTTTCTTTCTAGTCATTCTCGTAGTAATTTTCATAGACACAATAGATGAAATTACATATAAACCTGGAATAATATAAACCGTAAAATCATTCCAATTTTGAGAAGGAACTTTACTTAAATCTAAACCTAAGAAATTCATATCAATATCAGCATCTATCTTATCATTATTTTTAGCTTGACGAATAATTTCAATTTCTTGATAATTAGAATTTTTAGCTCCACCATTTTCTTGTACTATTTGTGTATATTCTTTAATTTTATCATTATCCATTCTAAGCATATAAGTCAATGGCTGTCTTACTAAGAAAAATATAGATAATAATATTATAAATTGAAATAAAGAACTTAAACATCCACTAAAAGGACTTAAATTTTCACTTTTATATAAATCCATTGTCTCTTGAGCAAGTCTTGTTTGATCATTAGCATATTTATCTTGAATTTCTTTTAATTTTACCTGAAGTTTAGCTGTTTTGTTAAAAGTTTTTTGTTGCTTTATTGACAAAGGTAACATTATAATCTTTATAACTATAGAAAAAATTAT
Organism: uncultured Clostridia bacterium; assembly: GCA_947628395.1. GTDB lineage: Bacteria > Bacillota > Clostridia > TANB77 > CAG-508 > UMGS1994. The sequence goes on along the minus strand of CANQZP010000027.1, from coordinate 13,030 downwards.
AATAGATAAACCATAATTTTTAACAAATTGATAAATAAAGTTAAGTACATATCCAAACAATCCTGCAAAAAAACCTATTAACTTTCCCATTTTTCCTCCGTAATATTTTTATTCTATTATTTTAAAGGATCATAACCTCCTTTAGAAAAAGGATTACACCTTAAAATTCTTTTAAATCCTAAAAAAAAGCCTTTAAAAAAACCATATTTTTCAACTGCTTGAATCATATAATCAGAACACGTAGGATAATATTTACAATTAACTCCAAAAAAAGATAAAACTGGAGATAAAGTTTTTTTATAAATTTTAACTAATAATATAAATATTTTTTTCATTTACTCCACTATTCTAGCCTTTTTTAAAATATACTTTAAATCATACAAAACATTGTAATAAGAAGCATCATCTACATTTGCACTCTTTTTCCAAGAAATAAGAATATTTTTATTATCAATACAATCTTCAAGCTTAGAATAAGATTCTCTTATTAACCTTTTTATTTTATTTCTAATTACGCTTTTCCCTACTTTTTTACTAACAATAATTCCTAATCTATTAACATTACTATTATTGTCATGAACATATATTTCTAAATATTTTCCTGAAAAATAAGAACCTCTTTTAAAAAAATATTGAAATTCGTAATTTTTTTTAATCATTACTGTCTTTTTCATAATACAAATTTAAACTATGGCAAAAAAGGGCACTTCTGCCCTATTTTTTTACGCACTTATAGTTTTTCTTCCCTTTGCCCTTCTAGATTTTAAAACATTTCTTCCGGCTCTAGTTTTCATTCTTTTCATAAAACCATGTTCTTTTTGTTCTTGTCTCTTTTTAGGTTGGAATGTTCTTTTCATACTGCACCTCCATTTTATTTAATATATGTAAAATTTAATTCTTATTAAATTTCAAAAGTAATTAGAATTATACTATATTTTTATATCAAATGTCAATACTTATGGCTTTATTTGTATTTTTTTATTTTTGTTATTGACTATTCTAATTTAAATTGATATTATATGAACAACTAAAAAGGTATCTTACTACGCAAATAATAATTACACGATTTTTAAATCAAAAAAATCACAGAATAATTTTTTTAGATAAAAAAATATTAAAAACTTAGAAAATAAAGGATTGGAGGATGTAAAAATTGCTAGACAAAAATGAACTTTTAAATCAAGCAAAAGAACTATTAAAAAATGAAATGACAAATATATCTTATACAACTTGGATAAAATCATTAGAAATAGGGAATATGTACGATAATACTATAGAATTAAAAACTTCAAATTCTATGCAAACAGATGCAATAAAAACAAGATATTATGATTTAATAGTAAATACATTTAACTTTTTAACAAATAAATCTTGGAAAATTGAAATAATAGATATTACAGATTCACCTAGTAATTCATTAGAACCACAAGAAAATTCATTTGACAATTTGACTACAAGTCTAGAATATAGTAAAACATCATTAAATCCAAAACTTACATTTGATACATTTGTTGTAGGAAATAACAATAGATTTGCACATGCAGCAGCATTAGCAGTATCAGAATCACCATCAACTATGTATAATCCATTATTTATATATGGAGGAGTAGGTTTAGGAAAAACTCACTTAATGCACGCTATAGGAAATGAAATATTAAAAAGAGATCATAATAAAAAAATAATATATGTAACTTCTGAAGCATTTACTAATGAACTAGTAAATTGTATAAAAGATGCTAATTATAAAAATGAATTATTTAGAAAAAAATATAGAAATATAGACGTCTTATTAATAGATGATATACAATTTTTTGCTGGAAAAAATACAGCACAAGAAGAATTTTTCCATACTTTTAATACACTTCATCAAAATGGAAAACAAATTATAATATCTAGTGATAAACCTCCAAGAGATATAGTTTTATTAGAGGAAAGATTAAAATCAAGATGTGAGTGGGGGCTACTTGCAGATATATCTATGCCAGATTATGAAACAAGACTTGCAATCCTTAGAAAGAAAACTCAATTAGAAGGATTTATTATAGATGACGAAATTTTATCAACAATAGCTACAAAAATAGATTCAAATATAAGAGAACTTGAAGGTGTATTAAATAAAATGTTAGCATATACATCTTTAACACATAGTCCAATAACTATGGAAATGGCTGAAAAAGCAATAAATGATATGGCACTTCAAAAAGAAAATATAATATCAGCAGATTACATTCAAGAAGTTGTTTCAAATTACTTTAAAATAGATAAAAGAGATTTAGTATCATCAAAAAAATCAAATGATATTACATATCCAAGACAAATAGCAATGTATCTATGTAGAACAGTTGGACAAATGTCTTTTCCTAAAATAGGAACTGATTTTGGGGGAAGAGACCATACTACAGTTATGCACGCTTATAAAAAAATAGAAAAAGAAATAAAAGAAAATACAAACACCAAATTAATTGTGGAAAGTGTTAAAAATATAATTACTAATAAAAAATAACTATAAATAAACAAAAGATAAAAAAAATAAAAAATTATGTTTTATAAAACAGATTTTTTATTTTTCATCTAAAGCTGTTCTTACGGAACAGCGGTGTTAGATATCAACAGGTAGTTGTTTAAAACTTGTTAAAAACATGTTTATAATCAAAATATACACAATCAAAATTTTATTATGTGGAAAACTTTTTTTATTATCCACATAGTTATTCACAATAAAAAATGTACGGATTTAAATTATAAACATAGTTTTCCACAGTTTCCACAACACCTAATACTAATACTACTATATATATTTATATTATTTTATAAAGAAAAGGAGCAAAACAAAAAATGAAAATCGTATGTGAAAAAGAAAAACTATTAAAAGGTATTAATTCCGTAATAAATGGTGTATCTTCTAAAACAACAATGCCTGTATTAGAAGGCATATTAATTGAAACAAATGATAATGAAATAAAATTAACTACTTATGATTTAGAAATAGGTATAGAATATATAATAGAATGTAATGTAGAAAAACAAGGAAACACTGTAGTAAATGCAATAATGTTTAGTGAAATAATAAGAAAACTGCCAGATACAGAAATAAAAATAACATTAAATGAAAATAATTTATTAGAAATTGAATGTGAAGGTTCACTTTACAAATTAGCAACAATGAATCCTGATGAATTTCCAGAACTTCCAAAAATAAATATAGACAATTCAATAGAAATAGAACAAAACTTATTAAAAAATATGATAAGAAAAACAATATTTGCTGTTAGTAATGAAGAAAACAGACCAATATTTACAGGATGTTTATTTGAAATAAAAGATAATAAATTAAATGTAGTAGCTGTTGATGGGTATAGATTAGCATTAAAAACAAATTTATTAAATAGTAAATCAAAAGATTTCCATGCAGTAATACCAGGAAAAACATTAAATGAAATAAATAAAATAATATTAGATTCATTTGATACTATAAAAGTAGGAATATCAAAAAATCAAGCTTTATTTGAAATGGAAAATTGTAAAATAGTAACTAGATTATTAGATGGAGAATTCTTAAACTATAACAATGCAATACCATCACAATGGGAAACAAGAATTAGAGTAAATAAAAATAATTTACAAAATTGTTTTGAAAGAATAATTTTAATATCAGCTTCAACTATAGAAAAAGAAAAAAGATATCCAGTAAAAATATCTATAGAAATAGGAAAAGTTACAATATCATGTACAAATCAAACAGGAGACGCAAAAGAAGAAATTTATGTATCAACAGAAGGAAAAAATTTAGAATCAGGATTTAATCCTAGATATTTCTTAGATGCTTTAAAAGTAATAGAAGATGAAGAAGTGTTTATTGAATTTGGAACTAATATTTCTCCATGTATAATAAGACCAATAGATGGAGAAGAATACGCATACATGATATTACCAATAAGAATGAAGGATTAATATGTATATAAAAAAAATAAAACTACAAAATTTTAGAAATTATGATAATTTAGAAATAGAATTAAATGAAAATTTTAATATAATCTATGGAAACAATGCTCAAGGAAAAACAAATATAATAGAATCAATATATCTTTCAAGTATAGGAAAATCTTTTAGAACTAAAAAAGATAATGAATTAATAAAGTTAGACCAAAGTAAGTCAACCGTAGAAATTGAATATATAAAAGAAGATAGAAAAGGAAAAATAAAAACAGAAATAGAAGAAAAGAAAACTTTTTATATAAATGATATAAAACAGAAAAAAGTAAGTAGTATAATAGGTCTGATAAAAACAGTTTTATTTAATCCTAATGATATAAACATAATAAAAGGTAGTCCTAGTCAAAGAAGAAAATTTTTAGATATAATGATAAGTCAGTTAAAACCTAATTATTTACATATATTAAACAAATATTTAAAAACTATTGAACAAAGAAATTATTATTTAAAACAAATAAAATTGGAAGGTAAACCAATTAATATGTTAGATATATGGGATGAACAATTATCAGAATTATCTAATGAAATATATAAATATAGAAAAAAATATATCGAAGAAATTCGGTGAAAAAATAAAAGATATCCACAATAATATAACAAATTGTGGATATCAAAATGAAAAAATTGAAATTAAATACATAACTTCTGGAAAAAATAAAGAAGAATTCTTAGAACAATTAAAAACAGAAAGAAAAGAGGATGTAAAAAAAGGATATACTCAAACAGGAATACATAGAGATGATATAGAAATTTATATAGATGACAAAAAAGTAAGTGTTTTTGGATCTCAAGGACAACAAAGAACAGCAATTTTGTCTTTAAAGTTGACTGAATTAAATATAATATATGAAGAAACAGGGGAGAGGCCAATACTTCTTTTAGATGATTTTATGTCAGAATTAGATGAAAATAGAATAAAAAAATTATTAGAAACAATAAAAGAAAATCAAGTAATAATAACATGTACAGATAAAATTGAGGTAGAAAATAATAAAAAATATTTTTATATAGAAAAAGGACAATTGAAAAAAGAGGGTAATTAATGTTTATATTTATAAATAAAGATATTATTATCAAAGAAAATAATATCATAGGTATTTTTAATATAGAAAATAAAGAATATTTTGAAGATATATTAGAAAAATTAAAATCCGAAAATAATTTGATTAATATATCAAAAGAAAAAGAAAAAACTTTAATATTATATAATGAAAAAAATAATATTAAAGGAATAATATCTAATTTATCTTCAAATTCTATTAAAAAAAGAAAAAAATAAGGAGGAAAAAATGGAAAAGTTTGAACATGAGTACAATGCAGAACAAATTCAAGTTTTAGAAGGATTAGAGGCAGTTAGAAAAAGACCAGGTATGTATATAGGAAGTGTATCAATAAGAGGATTACACCACCTAGTATATGAAATAGTAGATAACTGCGTCGATGAAGCATTAGCTGGATATTGTAAAAATATTCATGTAAAAATAGAGCCAGGAAATATTATTAATGTGGAAGATGATGGTAGAGGAATACCTGTAGATATCCATCCAAAAACAGGAATATCTGCAGCAGAAACAGTTTATACAAAATTACATGCTGGTGGAAAGTTTGGTGGAGATAGTGGATACAAAGTATCTGGAGGACTTCATGGAGTTGGTGCATCTGTTGTAAATGCTCTTTCAGATTGGACAGAAGTAACAATTCAAAGAGATGGTGGAATATACAAAATGAAATTTGAAAGAGGAAAAATAACACAAAAATTAGAAAGAATAGGAGACTCTGATAAAACAGGAACAACAGTAAGATTTTTAGCAGATGGATCAATTTTTGAAACATTAGATTATGAATTTGAAGTCTTAGAAACAAGATTTAGAGAGATGGCCTTTTTGACAAAAGGACTACATATAGTATTAGAAGATTTAAGAGGAGAAACACCTAAAAAAGCAGATTTCTGTTTTGAAGGAGGATTAAATTCTTTTGTTGAATATTTAAATAAAACTAAAGAAAAATTACATGATAAACCAATATATATAGAAAAAGATGGAGAATTTCCTGTAGAGATTGCAATACAATATACAACAGCATATTCAGAAACAATTTTAACATTTGTAAACAATATAAATACAATAGAAGGTGGAACACATTTAGAGGGATTTAAAAGAGCACTTACAAAAGTATTTAATGATTATGCAAAATCACATAATTTCTTAAAAGACAAAGATAATAACCTTCAAGGTGATGATATAAGAGAAGGTATTACTGCTGTAATTTCAGTAAAAGTAAAAGAACCTCAATTTGAAGGACAAACTAAAACAAAACTTGGAAATAGTGAAGTAACAGGAATAGTTCAATCAATGGTAAATGAATCATTATCAACATTTTTAGAAGAAAATCCAGCTGTAGCAAAATCAATTCTAGAAAAATGTGTAAGTGCAGCAAGAGCTAGAGAAGCAGCTAGAAAAGCTAGAGAATTAGTAAGAAGAAAATCAGCATTAGAAACAACAACACTACCAGGAAAACTAGCAGATTGTAGTAGTAAAATACCAGAAGAATGTGAAGTATATATAGTAGAGGGAGACTCAGCAGGAGGAAGTGCAAAGCAGGGAAGAGATAGAAGATTTCAAGCAATACTTCCACTTTGGGGAAAAATGCTTAATGTAGAAAAATCTAGAGCAGATAAAATATATGGAAATGACAAATTAAATCCTGTAATAATAGCAGTAGGAGCAGGAATTGGAGCTGATTTTGATATAACAAAAATTAGATATGGAAAAGTTATAATAATGGCAGATGCCGATGTTGATGGAGCACATATAAGAACATTATTATTAACATTCTTCTTTAGATATATGAGACCTTTAATAGAGAATGGAAATGTATATTTAGCTCAACCACCATTATACAAATTGTCAAAAAGAGGCATGGATGATATTTATTGTTATACAGATGAAGATTTAGCAAATGCTTATAAAGATTTAGAAGAAAAAGGAATTCCAAGAGATCAATTAGGACTTCAAAGATATAAAGGTTTAGGAGAAATGAATCCTGAGCAATTATGGGAAACAACAATGGATCCAGCAAGAAGAATACTTATTCAAGTAAAATTAGATGATGCAATAGAAGCTGATAAAACTTTTTCAATGCTTATGGGGGATCAAGTAGAGCCAAGAAGAGAATTCATAGAGCAAAATGCAAAATTTGTAAAGAATCTAGATATATAATTAAAAATAATTTTTATAGAATGCGGGCGATTTTAATCGCCTGTAAAAACAATTACAAAAGAATATTTTTGTTTCTTGTTATATTTTAGATATTTTCAATAAAAAGTCTTTTATTAAGTTATTATAAATTTAGAATGAAAAAAAGATAAGAAATCTATTATATTAATAAATAAAAGTAACGAAATATATGTAAAATATTGAAATTAATGCAAAAATATGATAATATTAAATCTGAAATAAAATGTTTCAAAATGCATTTGTCATGCATTTGCAAAATTAAAAACTATTTTCTTATACAGTATGAAAGGAGACATAATAAATGATTGAATTGATTTATAAGAAACGGAAAAATGAAAAAGAATGGAATAGATTCTTTGTAAAAACAAAAGGAAATATAAATTCTGTTGATTTTTGCAATCCTGAACGCAATATGGATGTTGAATTTGTTCCTATTACAAAAAAACTGTATTTACTGAATTTTCTGTTTTTTAATATTCCTAAAGGGATTAGTATTAGTAAAGTAACATTTCAAGCTGTACTTGATGCAATTCCTCAGGAAATCTCAAAAGATGTTGCTGCAGTGGAAATATTTAGTATATTTAATGTTGATGATATTTGGCGTATGACCATGTTCAATGAAGAAAAGAGAGATACCTCCATTTTTTGGGTTTCTTTACTAACGGAGAAAAATACAGGAAAAGAATTAATACCTGTAAGACCAACTCCAAAAGATATACCTAAAGATGTACCTATTGGCATAAGTGATGAAGAATGGCAAAGAATATTAAGAGAGTTTTCTCTCAAATAGATTATTATATCAAGAAAATAGTTTTCTCCCTGTTGTAACAGGGAGTTTTTTTTAAATATCAAATAAAATTACCATCACTAAAAAATATTATAGAAAAATATGTAAAAAAATATTAAAAATAAGAGGCTATTCCAAATTTGGAATAGCCTCTTAGCGAAAAGCTCATATTAATCGTAGCTAAAACTAATATACCTAATATACTAACCTAATATATATTGCTATATAAATAAGCTATCTACCAAATATATTAATCAGTTGCTCGACTACAAATACACTTTAAAATAGCCATATTCGTCCACTTAGGGACTAATAACAACCACTTTAAAATATAAAATATAATCTTAACTTTAGCTTTTATATTTCCATTTTCAACCATATACAATATCAAAATAGCTTAAATACAAATATAAAAACCGCATCTCCGACTAAATAGAACCTAAAAATAAGCCCTAGATAATCTTTGATCGAATAAATAAAAGCTATAAAAATAACCTAAATTTACTCTTAGTTTGACTAATATAAACCTTATAATTATATTATAAACAAATTAAAAAAATATATTCAAAAAAAATATGTCGAATAATGTAAATCAAAAAAAGTTGACAAACATAAACAAAAATACTAATATAAAAATACAAGATTTGTTGTTATTTTTAGAAAGGAGGTTTATTGAAAAATAATAATTCGGTTCAAGAATGGTTGCCATACGAAAAAATAATTGATGATGGAATTATTAAATTAAAAAATGAAAAATATATAAAAATAACAAAAGTAATTCCAATTAATTATGAATTAAAATCAAATTTAGAAAAAGAGGCAATTTTAAATTCATATAAAATTTTTTTAAAAACATGTGATTTTAATATCCAAATTTTAATCCAAAGTAAAAAAGAAAATCTAAATAAACATATTTCAAAATTAGAAGAAGAAAAAGAAAAAAATAAAAAAATATCAAATATTTTTGAAGATTATATTGAATATATAAAAAAAATAAATATAGAAAATAAATCTTCGTCAAAAAATTTTTATATCATTTTTGATTTTTATAATCAAGAATTAAATTCTAAATTAAACTCCAATCAAGAAAATTATGAAAGAATAATAAAAAATAATTTAAAAGAAAAATATTTTAAAATAAAAGAATGTTTATCACGATGTGGTAACCTTTGTTTTGAAATATGTGAAGAACAAGAAATAAAAGATATTTTATTCTCATTTTTTAATTGCCGAAAAAAATTAAAACAATAAAGGAGGAATAAAAAAATAAAAGAAAAAAACGAAATTGCTCCATCATATATAAACTTAAGTAATCCAAGGTATATAGAAATTGATGGATTATATTATACAGGATTAATAATAGTTGATTACAATAGAGAATATAAAGAAATAATTTTAAAAAATATAGTAACAACAAATCTCAATATGAATATATCAATGTTTTACGAAAAAAAAGATAAATATAAAACAATAAGAGATTTAACATATCATATAAGCAATGTAAGTGTAGATTTAAAAAATAAAAATGAAACAAAACAAGATATTGATATAGCAACATTTACATATAATGACGCAAAATATATAAGAAGAGAAATGCAAGTAAACAATGAAGACCTATATTTTATGTATTTATACTTAAATATATATTCAGAAAACAAAGAAGAACTAGAATATAATTTAAATAAAATAGAAGGACTTCTTCAAAGTAACGGAATTCAAACAAGAAGGGCAAACTTTAGACAAGAACAATTATTTTTAACATGTACACCACTTATGAAAAATGATTTAGAAATAAAAAATGCTAGTAAAAGAAACATATTAACAAGTAGTTTAGTAGCAACATATCCATTTATATCATCTTCAATATTTGATGAAGACGGAATTCTATTTGGAAATAATATTTATAATAATTCTTTAATATTTATAGACAGATACAATAGAGATAAATATAAAAACGGAAATATGTGTATTTTTGGGGAAAGTGGTGCAGGAAAATCATTTGCAACAAAATTACAAATACTAAGATATAGATTACTTGGAATAGAACAATACGTAATAGATCCAGAAAGAGAATATGAAAAGATATGTAAAAATTTAAAAGGTACAATATTAAAAATTGGCCCATCATCAGGAACATATATTAACATATTTGATATAAGAGAAGAGTCAATAGAAGAAAACAAAGGATATCTAGCAAATAAAATTCAAAAATTAATAGGATTTTTTAAATTAATATTTGGAAATATAGATGAAGAAGAAAAAGCAATAATAGAAGAAAAACTAATAGAAACATATAAAGAAAAAGGAATTACCTTTAATGATAATAGTTTATATAAAAAAGAAACTAATAAATTTAAAATAAAACCAGAATTCAAAAGTAGTAGGGAAATGCCAATTTTAGAAGATTTTTATAATGTTTTAGGAAAAGATGAAAAAACAAAAATATTCCAAATAAAATTAACACCTTTTGTAAAAGGTTCATTAAAATTTTTCAATAACTATACTAACGTAGAAATAAACAATCCACTAATAATAGCAGACGTATATGAACTAGGAGAAGAAAACTTAAAATATGGTATGTACATTTTCACTGAATTATTTTGGGACAAAATAAAAAAAGACAGAAATAAAAAGAAAGCTATTTATCTAGATGAAATATGGAGATTAATAGGAGTAACTTCAAATAAAGAAGTAGCAAGTTTTATATATAAAATATTTAAAACTATAAGAAAATATGGAGGAGCAGCATCAGCAATAACACAAGATATTTCTGATTTATTTAGTCTAGAAAATGGAATTTACGGAAAAAGTATATTAAATAATTCATGTATAAAACTATTTTTTTCACTCGAAGAAGAAAATATAAATTTATTGAGCAAATACACAAATATATCAGAAAAAGAAAAAGTAGATATAAAATCACTTAGAAAAGGAGAAAGTTTAATGTTTATAGACAAAGATCATTTGCTTGTAAAAATTACATGTTCAGAAAATGAAAAAGAATTAATTTAAAAATAGGAGAAAAATATGAAAAAAATAATAACAGCTTTATTAAATGAACAATTAAATAAAAAACTAAATACTAAAGAAATACAAGTAATATCAGAAGATATTCAGTATCAAGAAGCTTTATTAGAAATATTAGAAAGAAATTCAAATATAGATTTTTTATTATTAAATTATAACATACCAGGAGAAGAAGATATTTTTAAACTAATAGAAAAAATAAAACAAATTAATTTTAAAATAAAAATAATTATATTTTTAGATAAAAAAGATGAAGAAATAAAAAATAAATTATTTTCAAAAGGTGTATATTATATATTTATTGATGGAGAAATAGAAACAGAAAAAATAATAGAATTAATAATAGATGAAAACATAGAAAACCAAGAAATTAAAGAAGAAATAGAAAATTTAAGAAAAATAATAATTGAAAATAATTTAATAAAAAATAATGAAAAAAAGCCAATAAAAAATATTATAAAATTTAAAAAAGAGAAAAAACAAGAAATAATAAAAAAAGAAAATAAAATAATATCAATAGCAGGATCTTATGGTGCAGGAAAAAGTATTTTTTCATCAATAATATCTAAAGAAATATCTAAAAAAGGAAAAAAAGTATTATTAATAGATTTTGATATTTTAAATAGCAGTATACATACAATTTTTGGAGTAAAAAAATATTTAAAAAATAATGAAATAATAAATAAAAAATATAAAAATTTACATTTAATGTGTGGAGTAGATTTAATATTTAATTCAAAAAATAAAATAGATGATAAAAAATTAAAAGAATTATTTAATAAATTAAGAAAAGATTATGATTGTATTATTATAGATAATTCAGCTGAATGTTTTTTTAAGTACACAAAAATAATACTAGAAAACAGTGATAAAATTATTTTTCTAATAGAACCAAATCTGATAGAAATAAAAAAATCAAAAAATTTATTAAATATTTATTTAAAAGAATGGAATATACAAAAAGACAAAATTCATATTATCTTTAATAAAATAAATGAAAAAATAATACGAAAAAAAATGCTTAAAAATATATTTGAAAACATTGATATTATAGGAAAAATTAATTACGATAAAAACTATAATAAAATAATAAATAATAATATGAATGAAATATATTTTTTAAAAAATAGAAAAGAAGAATATAAAAAAATAGTAGAAGCAATTCTATAAATGAAAGGATAAAAATAAATGGAAAATTTAGAATTAGAAAATGATTTAGAAATGAATAATGAATTAGAAGAAAATCAAAACGGTTTTTTCAATAGTACAGTAGGAAAAATAATAAATTCTGCTTTAAATATTGGAATAGAATATCTATTACCAGACTTTTTAGAAGATGAAGTAATAAACGTTAAAGATGCTTTTTTGAAAGAAGGATTTCAAGAAGGAGTAAATGAATTATTAAAATCGGTAACTGATATAGGAAAAAGCGCAATAGGAATAATTACAGGAGATTTTGAAAACATATCACAAATAAAAAAAGCAGTTGAAAAAGGGGGATTAATTGATGGTGTATCACAATTAATTGATAAAACCTTAAACACCCTAAAAGACAAAAATATAATTAACAAAGAGACATATAATTTAATAAAAACAGGAAAGAAGGGTATTTTAGACAACATATCTGACAAGTTAGAAGATTTATATAAAGAACAAAATAGTAATGTTACTAAAATAAATAATTACATAGATAAATGGAAAGAGGCATTTAAAAATGAAAAATTCAGTACAATGGAAACTAATTATAAAAAGATACAAGACTTACTTGATAAAACAATGCCGTTTAAAGATATTCTAAGTGAAACTAAGAAAATAGAAAATCTACATAATCTAATAAAAAATAATGATAAAAGTTTTGAATTATCAGAAACAGAAAAAGAATTAGCTAATAATTTGATATAAAAATAACCAGGTCAATTAAAAAAGTAAATGCAATTTTGAAAAACTAAATGCAATGTAAGAAAAAATGCAAAAAATCAATAAAAAT
>CANQZP010000026.1 GCA_947628395.1 uncultured Clostridia bacterium | reverse complement strand
TGTGGGGACCGATGAGGGCTGTTTAATGCGAGCAGCATTATTACAGCCCCATTAAAGAACAAATCGGAACGCAATATTTTTTCAAAGTTATTTTCACAAGCATACTTACTTTATAAGCATTAAATTTTAATTATAATGAGCGTTCCGTAAATTTGTTCATGCGCCCAATTTTTGAAAAAAATTTGTGTGCTTTGTTGCCGAAGGCTTGTTTTACAATAGGAAAGTATTACTTTCCTATTGTAGGACAACAAAAAAATAGATAAATCCCTGGGAGCGGAATTTTTAGCATATATTTAATAACAAAAAATAGATAAATCCCTAGAAGCGGAATTTTTAATATTATATTTAATCTTAAAGAAAGGTGGAAACAAAGTGAAGAAAATTACTGATTTTATTATAGACAAAAGATATTTTATATTAATTATTTTCATAATATTATCTATAATATCAGTTATAGTATCAAAAGATGTTGTTATAAACTATGATATTTCAAGATACCTTCCAAAAACATCTGAAACCAGAAAAGGTATAGACATAATGGAAGATGAATTTGAAGAAACGACAAGTACATTAAATTTAATGATTAAAGACCTATCTGAAGAAAAGAAAGATAAGATATATAATCAATTAAAAGAAATAAACGGAGTATCTTCAGTTGATTATGAAAATAACGAAAACTACAATAAAGATGGATATACACTATATGTACTTACTATAGATGATGTAGAAGATTCAAAACTAGCAAAAGAAGTATATGATGAAGTAACAGAAAAATATGAAGACTATGAAATATATACAAGCGGAAATGTTTCTACAAGAAATGCACCAGTGCTTCCATTATGGATTATGGCATTAGCAGTAGGATGTGCTCTTATAATCTTATTAATTATGTGTGAATCTTATGTTGAACCATTTTTATTCCTATTTGTAATACTAATGGCAGTATTATTAAATAAAGGTACAAACATAATATTTAGTAGTGTTTCAAATATAACAGATTCAATATGCGCGATATTACAGATGGCTTTATCTATGGACTATTCAATAATGTTAATAAATAGATATAGACAAGAAAGAGAAAAAGAAGAAAATAAGATAAAAGCTATGAAAGAAGCTTTATATAATTCTTTTAAATCAATATCTAGTAGTTCAGTAACAACAATAGTAGGACTTGCAGCATTAATATTTATGACATTTACAATAGGTAGAGATTTAGGATTAGTTTTAGCAAAGGGAGTTTTATTTAGTTTAATATGTATATTCTTTGTACTTCCAGCTTTAATACTAATGTGTGATACATTAATCAAGAAAACTGCAAAGAAAAGTCCAATTATAAAATTAAATACAGTAGGGAAAATAAGTCATAAATTAAGATATATAGCAGTTCCAATTTTTATAGGAGTTTTTATTTTCAGCTTTTTAGAAAAAGGAAATTTAGGTATTTTATACACATCTTCTGAAGATGATAAAGTTGCTGAAGTATTTGGAGCTAATAATCAAATGGCGGTAATTTATAAAAATAAAAATGAAGATGAAATTGCAAAATATTTAGATGAAATAGAAAAAAATGATAAAGTAAAAGAACTTTTAGGATATAGTAATACTATAAATCAAGAATTAAAATATGATGAATTAAAAACAAAATTAAATGATTTAGGTTCAGATGTAACTATAGAAGATTACCTAATGAAAACATTATATTATCACTATTACAATCAAAATGAAGATAATAAAATGAGTTTTAATGAGTTTGTATCTTTTATAAAAACAGATATCTATTCAAATCAAGACTTATCAAATAAGTTAAGCGAAAATGAAAAGAAAAATATAGATTTATTAGAAAACTTTATAAATCAAGACTTAGTAAATGCTCCAAGAACAAAAGATGAGATTTCAAGTATTTTAGGAATAGATAGAGAAAAAATAGAGGATATATTAATTTATTACAATTCTAAAAATAACAATTTAAAAATCTCTTTAACTGATTTTGTGAATTTTATGAATAATGATGTTCTTACAAATGAAGCATATTCTAAGAGAATAGATGATAAATCAAGAGCTAGCTTAAATATGTTATCAAAGTTTACTAATTCAAAAACAATTAAAACAAAAATGACAAGTAGCCAAATGGCATCATTGTTTGGAATAAATAAAAATTTAGTAGATTCTTTATATACTTATTACATAAGTGTAAATGAAATAGATACTAAACTTACGATTCACGAATTTTCAGACTTTGTATTAAATGAAGTAATTACAGATAGTAATTATTCTAGTTTATTTGATGAAAATACAATAAATAGTATAAAAATGTTAAATACATTTAGTAATAAAGAAATTATTACTAAGAATATGAATTCACAAGAATTATCAAGCCTTTTAGGAATAGAAGAAGATTCTATAAAACAATTATTATTTTTAAAATATAGCCAAACAGATAATGGAACTAAGCTTACAATTTCTGAATTTGTAAATTCAGTTTTAAACTTAAAAGATTACTTAAATGGAATGGATACAAGTAGTTTAGAGGCTTTACTACAAGATCCAGATATAGTTTCAAATGAGACAAAATATACAGCTACAGAGTTATCTACAATATTAAATATGGATAATATGACAGTCTATAAAATATATGCTCTAATTGATTTAAACCAGAACAATACAAGTAGCTGGGTAGCTACACCAAATGAACTTGTAAAATTGTTATTATCAAATACTAGTAGCCTAGATAGTAGTACAATTGGACAATTACAGTTAGTTTCAAATATAATGGATAGTGAGTTAAATAATATAAGCTATACATACAACCAGTTAGCTGAAGTTATTGGTATAAATTCACAAAGTTTAAAAAGTATTTATTCATTATATACTTCAAAATACAGTACATTAACTTTAACTCCAGTAGAGTTTGTTAACTTTGTATTAAGTCATAAAAATGATCCATTATTAGCTAGTAATTTAGATTCAAGTACGAAAAGTAGCTTGAATTTATTACAAACAGTTATGAATTCAGTATTATCTAATAAGCAATTTAGCAGTAGTGAACTTAGTAATTTATTAGGAATTGATAAAGATAATTTAGATTTATTATTTGGACTATATGTATCTAAATATGTAAATGTTAATCAAACTATATCTTTAAAACAATTTATAAGCTTTTTGACTAATGATGTAATGCAAAATCCAGAATATTCAAGCAATTTTGATGGAGAGTCTAAGACAAAAATAAATACAATATATAAAATAATAATTGATAGTGAAAAAAATGTAAAATATTCAAAAGAAGAAATATTTGAAATAATAAGTACATTAAATGACAGTATAGATAAAAAGATGGTTGACCTTTTATACATATATTATGGAAGCCAGAAAAATTATAATGAACAATGGACAATGACAGTTGAGAAATTTGTAGATTATCTAAATGATGATATATTAAAAGATACTAGATTTGATGATTTTATTGAAGAAGACATGAAGAAAGATATTACAGATGCAAAAAATACAATAAAATTCTCTAAAAAATTGTTAATTGGGGATGAATATTCGAGATTAGTATTAAATACAAAATTTGATTTAGAATCAGAAGAAACTTTTGAGTTTATACAAATGCTTAAAGATAAATTAGGTGAAAACATAAAAATATATGTAGTTGGTGATTCACCAATGGCGTATGAAATGAGTAAAACATTTAATCAAGAGCTGAACTTTATAACAATTCTTACAATGATAGCAATATTTGTTGTAGTAGCAGTTACATTTAAATCTATACTAATTCCAATTATACTTGTACTTACAATTCAATGTGCTGTTTATACAATAATGGGAATATTGTCTTTTGCAGGAGAAGGAGTATATTTCATAGCACTTCTAATAGTTCAAAGTATATTAATGGGTGCAACAATAGATTATGCGATTTTATATACATCATATTATTTGGAACATAGAAAGACTATGAATATTAAAGATTCAATCATAAATGCATATAATAATTCAATTCATACTATATTAACTTCAGCATCAATACTAATTATTGTTACATTAATAGTTGGACATTTTACTACAGCTATTACATCTAAGATTTGTAAAACAATATCAGAAGGAACTCTATGTTCAGCAATATTAATCTTAGTATTATTACCTGCAGTAATTGCAGCTTTTGATAAAATAATTATAAGAAAAACTAAAAACTAAGGAAAATAAGTAAGAAAAGAGCTTGTGTTTTAGTCACAAGCTCTTTTTAGAGAAATTAAAGATTATTTAGAATATACCATAGTTCCTCTAACTGACCATTTTCATTTGCTAAATCAGTTATATATTCTAACACACTGAATTGTAAGGTACTATCGTCTTCAATTTTTGAGAATGTAGCCATTTCATATTCATTTATAGATTCACCATTTAACAATTTTTCTAAAAAGCATTTTGAAAAGCCTTTTAGAGAATCATAGAATAATTCTTCAGGAGTTTCAGAAGAATAATGGCTAATTACTTCATTCATAACGTTCCGATTTCTAAACCAGAGTTCTGCCAACTCCAATGAAGTTACTATAGAAATCAGATTAAAGTTGTCAAGTATAGCAACATTAGAAAAGATAGGTTTATAATCTTTGGGAAAAAGACACCCATTTTTTGTACACATAGAACATTTTCCAGAAATAATGTTTTTAATAAAAACATCAGAATTATTATTCCTTATAACTAAATAAGGAATATAATCCGAATTATATTTCATTACAGCTATAGAGTATAAGCCATTATCTATTCTGTCAATTATATTTTCAGCAGTAAATGGATCAATATCTAATGGCAATAATGAACAAGAGTGACGGGTACAAAGCTGTTCTGGAAAAGGTTCTAAATTAGTATTTGGGTAAAAACTCTGTATAATATTTAATTTCTCAAGTAAGAATTCCTTTTTTGTCATTTATATTCCTCCTTTTTAAATTTCGGAGGAATGCACCTCCGAAATTAATGACATAATTTACAGAAGTGCTAATAAAAAAATTCCATAATAATTATACTACAAATCAACATAAATAGCAACAATAAGAAAAATTTAAAAATCAAAATATTGAAAAAAAAATAAAATAATGATAGTATAAAAAATAAGAAAATCTAACCTTAAAATAAAAAATGAAGGGTATAAAATGAAAATTGGTGATTTAATTGTATTTATGCCTGCAGGATTAATAGCTACCGTAAGTAAAATGATTAGAAATAACATTTCTAAAGAAACAAGCCAGTACATAAGCGAAAATCATTTATATCATTGTGTCCAAAGCGAAGATATAGCAAAAAAAATAATAGAGTCAAATGTTTTAAAACCATCAACAGGGATATTTAAAAATATAAATTCTTATGGGAAAGCTGCAAGTTGTATGTTTGCTGGAATTCCAACTATGGATAGTTTTGTGAAGAATATTTCTAAAAACCCATATAACAATCCAGAAATGATTTGTAATGCTGTAGAAATAAATATAAATGAAGATGAAATAAATAAGAATTATAAAATAAGAAGTTTTTCAGATGAATCAATTTTATATGAGGGATGGTGTGTATTGCCACCTGATAGAACTAATATTGTACAGTTAGTAGCAGACTTAATAAGAGATAATAATGGAAATCCTATTTTAGATGAACAGACAAAAGAGCCTATTCGGGATAGAATTGAGAAAGAGAACTAAAGAAGAAATATTAGAAAGTCCAGACAAATATATACCAAAAGAAGATTACTTAAAATATATGATGGAAAAAAGAAAAGAATATGGATATTTAGAAGGAGATAATATATTTTCCAAAACATATAATGATTTAAGTGATATAGCAGCTGGTGGAAAACTCGAATTAAATGAGGTAAAAAGAAGTACAAAGAAAAACTTAGTATCTGTATTAAAATCCTTTTTTAAGAATCTAAAGAAACAAGAATTATTAGATGAAAATAAAGAAAGTAAAATTTCAAGATTAATTTCAGATAACAGTTATTTAGATAGAAAAAATCCATATAGAGATAAAAAATTTGCTTTAGCTGTTGCAAATTTTCAATCACAGGGATTGTTACAGTATGATTTAAAAGATATATTGCCAGAATTTATAAATAGTAAAAATGGATTATTTTTAAGAGAGAAATATAAACAAATAGATAAAAGTTATATTAAGAAAAGTAATATACATGGAATAGAACATGACAATAGAGTAGCAATGTTATCACTTATGATAGCAAAAGATGAGGGAATTATTAAAGAAGATTCAGACAGAGAAAGAGAAATATTAACATATAGTGCATATTACCACGATATAGGTAGAATATTAGATGTAGGACCTCATTCTAAAAGAGGAGCGAAAATAGCGAATAATATTGAATTTAGAGATTTAAATTATAAGAAATTACCAGAAAAAGATATAAATATTATAAAAATGTTAATTGAAGGGCATGAGGGTAGTGATAAAAATATAGATAAATTGCTGAAAAAATACCAAATAAGCGATGAAGATAAGAATATGGCTAAAAATTTATTATATGTATTAAAAGATGCTGATGCGTTAGATAGAAGTAGACTAACTATAAATACGCCATTTGCTACAATAACAGATTTAGATCCTAAATATTTAAGATTAGATACTTCTAAAAAATTAATGAATGTATCTTACGCATTAGAAAATTTAACCCATCATATAAAAAATCAAGAAGATATATTAAATTATAAAAATCAAAATCCGGAAGAACATTATTATAAAAATAAAAATAAGTTAGAAGATGAAATAAAAGTAGAAGTAAAAGAATTGACACCAATAGAAGAAAATGAACAGATAAAAATAGAAGAAGAAAAAGACAGATAGGACGGAGCTTTTCAGACAGGGGGACGGAGTTTTTGTCTAAGATTTTTTCAAAACCTTAGACAAAAACTCCGTCCCCTCTGTCTGAAAAAAATTAACATTTAACAAAAATTTTATCACAATCTTCTTTTCTAATAGCAATTGTAGTATTTCGAACTAAAAAAGCACGAGGGTCACCTAATGGGCTTTTTAATATTGGGGTAATTTCAGTATTTTCTATAAAACCTAAATCTAATAATCTTTTTTTTACATTACAATTATCATCAATTTTTAATAAATATCCAGTTTCATCTATTTTCAATTCATTAAGATTTTTCATAAATTCCTCCAAATTTTTCTAAATCTATTTTTAGCTATAATATATAATATTAAAAATGTAATAAAATGTGAAAAAAAAAGAAGGGTTCTCTAATAGAGAACCCACCCTGTTACCGGGATTTGTACACAATAAAAAATTTTGATGTATAACTGAGGTGTGATAACTATAATTTTTTATTGTGCTGGAGCTTTACTCCAAAAGAAGGTTTTTCTAATAGAAAAGCCCACCCTGTTACCGGGGTTTTTTACACGATATTAAAAAACATTTTGCTGAGTGAAAGCTTATACATGTAAAGGAGAACATCATTTAAAATCGTGCTAGGAGCTTTCTTCCCATAATTAATTTAGTAGAAATACTAAATTAATGTATTAAAATAATAACACATTTTACAGATTATGTCAAGTAAAAATAAAAAATTTTTTTCTATTGCTAAATAGCTATAAATATTATAAAATATATCCATAAAAATAAAAGGAAAAAAATAAATGAAGAAAAAATTGATAATTAGTTTTAGTATTATTTTAATAATTGTAATTAGCTTAAGTGTATTTTTTTATGTAAAATCTAAAAAGGATAAAGAATATGACTTACTATCAACTACTGAATATAAATTTTGGAATTTATCTGTGAATGAAAAGCAAGGAGTTATTAGAAAAGATGGACAAACTATATTAGATCCAGAATTTGATTCAGTAAAAATTCCAAATCAAGATATCCCAGTTTTTATTACTAAAAAAGATGATAAGATAGAGGTATATAATGATTCAAAAGAAAAAATATACACAAAATTTGATGAAGTAAATGTAATTTCTGTTTCAAAAGAAGATGGAACTGAAGAAATTAATAATACTGTCTTAAAATATAAAGAAAATAATTTATATGGACTACTTAATTTTGATGGAGAAAAAATAACTGATGCAATATATGAAGAAGTTACTTCATTAGAAGATAAATATGGAGAAATAAAAATAAAACAAAAAGGAAAATATGGAGTAATTAATATTAAAGGAAAAGTTTTAATTAAACCTAAGTATGATGAAATAAAAGGAGATGGCTATTATAAAGACGGAAATTATAAATCAGCAGGATATATAGTAGGAAATAAAACTGAAGATGGAATGAGGTATGGCTATTTAAATAATAGTGGAAAACAACTTATAAAAATTGAACAAGAGAATCTTTATCGTGTTCTAGAAATAAGTGATGATTCAGAATATTTAATTGCATCTAAAAATCGGAAGATTTGGAATATTTAAAGGGAAAAAATCTTTAGTAGATTATACATATATTAGTATAGATTATAATAAAGATTCAGAAACATTTACTGTTAAGAAAAATAAAGCGTATGGATTATTAGATAATCAAGCAAAACAAATAATAAAACCAGAATATGATGAGTTAATGGTTGCTGGTGAATATGTAAATGTATCAAAAAATGGAGAGAATAAAATATTTGATTTAACTGGAAAAGAAGTTGAAAAACCTGAATATGTAAGCTTAGAAAAAACTAAGACAGAGAAATACTATATTGCAATGAATTCTGAATATAGATATGGAATTATTGATAAAGATAAAAAGGTAGTAATAGAACCTAAATATGATTATATAAATCAAATTGATGATACAGATTTGATATTAGCATCAGAAGGACAAAATTTTACTATATATTCTGCTAATATAAGAGAAATAATTACTGCTCAAAATGCTAGTATGGATATTGTAAATGGATATATAAAATTAACTTCTAAAGATAAGGTATCTTATATAACTTTAGATGGAAAAGAAGTTGATAATAAAACTGTTTATATAAATAATGAAATATATGCTAAATCTGAAAATGGAAAATGGGGATTTGTTAATGTAGCAGATGAGAAGATTGTAGATAATATTTATGATGAAGTAACTGAGGTTAATGAATATGGTTTTGCTGGTATAAAGAAGAATGGAAAATGGGGTGTAATAAATAGTAAGGGTGAGGTTATTTTAGAGCCTACTTATGAATCTGAAATTGATGATCCTGTTTTTATGGGTATATATTATAAGAATGGAAATGTGGTTCAAGATAAAATGTAATTTCTAATAAAATTTAAAATTCATAATATATAAATTTTTCAAAAATGCTCGTTTAAATAATTATCATAGAAATTCTAAAAAAATTTTATGGCACCCTTTCACGTCAAGCGCGAACTATTTCCATAAAATTTTTAAGAATTTCTAATTCAATTATTTGCAATGCGCTTTTTTCAAAATTTATATATTTATATTTTTGAAATAATTTATAAAGGAGAGAAGATGTATAAGGAATTTGGAATTGATGAAGATTTGTTAAAGTTAGCAGAAGAGACGGAAAATGATATTAAAGAGGAATTTAAAAAGATAGAAAAGGTTTGTGAGTATAATAGTTTAAAAGTTTTAAATGCTTTTAGAGAGAATAATATCTCAGAAGTGCATTTTAATTCGACTACAGGTTATGGATATGGAGATATAGGAAGAGATACAATTGAAAAGGTATTTGCTAAAGTTTTAGGGGCAGAGGATTCGTTAGTAAGAGGTCAGTTTAT
This sequence comes from uncultured Clostridia bacterium, assembly GCA_947628395.1. Taxonomy (GTDB): domain Bacteria; phylum Bacillota; class Clostridia; order TANB77; family CAG-508; genus UMGS1994. The sequence goes on along the minus strand of CANQZP010000026.1, from coordinate 6,387 downwards.
TTCTGGAACTCATGCTCTTACTGTTACTTTATTTGCAATGTTAAGACCAGGAGATTGCCTGCTTAGTATTTCTGGTAAGCCATATGATACTTTAGATAGTGTAATTGGAATAGAGGAAAATAAGAGCTCTTTAAAATCTTATGGGATAAAATATGAGCAAATAGATTTAATAAATAATAATTTTGATAAAGAAAAGATTATTGAAAGAGTAAAGAAAAAGAATGTTAAATTAATAGATATTCAGCGTTCTAGAGGTTACTCTACAAGAGAAAGTATACAATTAGAAAAAGTAGAAGAAATAATAAAAGAAATAAGAAAAGTAAATCAAGAAGTAATAATTATGATTGATAATTGTTATTGTGAGTTTGTTGGAACTAAAGAACCAACAGAAGTAGGAGCAGATATAATCGTAGGTTCTCTTATAAAAAACTTAGGAGGAGGTATTGCGCCTAACGGAGCTTATGTGGCAGGTAAAAAGGAGCTTATAGAACTTACAGCTGAAAGATTAACTTCACCAGGTCAAGGTAAAGAAGTAGGTCCAACACTTGGAATCAATAAACAATTTCTTCAAGGATTATTTTTTGCACCAAGTGTAGTGGCAAGTAGTTTAAAAACCGCTGTATTTGCAAGTAGAATATTAGAAAAATTAGGATATAAACCATCACCACTTTATAATGAGCCAAGAGCAGATATTGTACAGACAATTGAATTTGGAAACAGTGAAGATTTAATAAAATACTGTCAAGGAATACAAATGGGTTCACCGATTGATTCAAATTCTATTCCAGAGCCATGGGATATGCCTGGATATACTGATAAAGTAATAATGGCAGCAGGAGCTTTTACATCAGGTTCATCAATAGAACTTTCATGTGATGCACCAATAAGAGAGCCATATATTGCGTATATGCAGGGGGGACTTACTTATGAGTACGGAAAATTAGGTGTACTTAAAGCTATTCAAAATATGAAAAAAGAATAAAATATATAGACATTTGCGCTATTTTAAATTAAGAAAGGAGTATATATAATGAAAAAGCCTATCTTAGTTCAAGGTGCAGAAAATACAGAAATAAATTATTTAAAAACAATATTAGAAAATGTAACGGAAAAACAAATAGGTAATCATATATTTTTAGAAGGAATAATAGATGATTATCCAGTAGTTATATCAAAAACTAATGTGGGGCTTATAAGTGCCGCGACTGCTACTACAATTGGCGCTATAAATTACTCTCCAATTGCAATAATTAATCAAGGAACAGCAGGAGGGCATGGAAAAAAGATACATAGAGGAGATATTATAATCCGGAAGGGATTATATAAATTTAACAAGTTTTAGAATTGATAAAAGAAAAGAAGGACAAGGCTCGGATTTAAAAGGTTGGAGAATTAGAGCCTTTTATACTGATGATATACATCACGAATATAATAAGGCAGATGAAAAATTAATACAGCTTACTCTTAGTTTAAAAGAAGAATATAAACTAGGGGATATATATGTAGGTAGAATAGGAAGCGGAGATATTTGGAATCGAGAAGCTGACAGAATTTTATTATTAAATAATAAATATGGTACTTTGTGTGAAGAAATGGAAACAGCTTCAGTATATTCAGTAGCCAAAGATTTTAATATACCAGTTATAGGAATAAGGATAATTTCTAATAATGAGGTACTAAAAGAAGAATATAATAGAGAACTAGCCACAGATTGTCAAAAATTTGTGGAAAAGGTTATAAAAAAACAGATTGAGATGTTGAAAAAATAAATATATTCTGCAATAGTAATCATATACCACCTAAAGAAAACATCATAAAATGTAGGGGCGGGGCTTGACTCCGCCCACAAAAATAAAAACAGCAAAATATATAATGGAAGGAATATAAAATGAAAACAATTATAATTGGAGGAGGACCCGCAGGAATAATATCAGCAATTGCATCTTCAAAAAAAGAAAATGAAGTAATATTAATAGAAAAAGAAAATTCACTTGGAAAAAAGTTACTTATTACAGGAAAAGGTAGATGCAATATTACAAGTAGCCTTCCAATAAATGAATTTATAGAAAATATTCCTGGAAACGGAAGATTTCTATATAGTGCATTCCAAAACTTTTCAAACAAAGACATAATAGACTTATTAAATAAAAGCGGACTAAAAGTAAAAGAAGAAAGAGGAAATAGAATATTTCCAGTAACAGATAAAGCTGAAGACGTATTAAAAGCATTAACTCAAAATTTGAAAAAAGAAAATATTCAAGTTAAACTAAATACTAAAGCAGTAGAAATATTAACAGATGGAGAAAAAGTAATAGGTGTGGTATGCGAAAAGGACAATGAAAAACAAACAATAATGGGAGATAAAGTTATTCTAGCTACAGGAGGAAGAAGCTATCCATTAACAGGTTCAGATGGCTCTGGATATATAATCGCTCAAAAATTAGGTCATACAGTAATACCACAAGTAGGCTCAATAGTTCCAATGACAGCAGAAAAAAAGAAATGTGAAAATCTTCAAGGGTTAAGCCTAAAAAATGTAAAAATTTTAGTGAAAGATATAAAAAGTGATAAAAAAATTTATGAAGATTTTGGTGAAATGCTATTTACACACTTTGGTGTAAGTGGTCCAACAATTCTTAGTGCATCTGCACATGTAATAAGATATAAGAATGTAGATAATCTTTTGAAAGAAAATAAAATCAAACTTATAATAGATTTAAAACCTGCATTAACAGAAGAAAAGTTAGATTTAAGAATAAGACGAGATTTTGAAGAATTGAAGAATAAGCAATTTAAAAATTCATTAGATAAATTATTACCTAAAAAAATGATAAATGAAATAATAGTTTTGAGCAAAATTAATCCAGAAAAACAAGTAAATACTGTAACTAAAGAAGAAAGAAGAAATCTTGTAAAATTACTTAAAAACTTTGAAGTAACTCTTACAGGTTTTAGACCAATAGAAGAAGCGATTATAACAGCAGGAGGAATAAGTATAAAAGAGATAAATCCAAAAACTATGGAATCTAAGAAAATAAATGGGTTGTATTTTGCAGGTGAGATTATAGATGTGGATGCATATACAGGTGGATTTAATCTTCAAATAGCTTATTCTACGGGATATACAGCAGGAATAAATTAGGAGAAATATATATGTTTAAAACAATAAAAGAAAATGCTTCTGCTGAGATAGTAGAAAAAAAATCAAAGTTCATAGGAAATATCTTTTATATTGAGACAGAGGAAGAAGCGGAAAGTATTATAAAAGAAATTAGAAAAAAATATTATGATGCTAGACACAATTGCTATGCGTATAAAATAGAAAAAGAAAATATATCAAGATTTAGTGATGATGGAGAACCATCAGGAACAGCAGGAAGTCCAATGCTCTCAATAATAGAAGGAAACGGACTTTCCAATGTATTAGTAATAGTGACAAGATATTTTGGTGGAATTCTACTTGGAACAGGTGGGCTGGTTAGAGCATATTCAGAATGTACTAATAAAGTAATAGAAAATAGTAATATAATCCAAAAACAACTAGGATATGAGATGAAGCTTTATACAGATTATAAAGATTTAGAAAAAATCAAATATTACTGTAGAAAAAATGAAATTGAAATCACAAAATCAGAGTATTTAGAAAAAGTTATTTTAAACATTGAATTGTCTAAAAAAGCAAAAGAAGAATTAGAAAGTAAAATAGAGAAAAAAGAAATAGAAATAGAAAAGCTGGAGAAAATAAAGGAAAAGTACATAATAAAACTGTAGAAGGAAAGTATTGTATAAACTATAATGGAAAAAATTAGAAAAAAGTCTCTCGTGACTCTAGATATTACCAAATAAAATAAATATAATTGTAATGTAAAATATTTACAATTTTTTTATATTTGGAGGAGAGAAAAGTGAAAGAGAAAATTACAATACTAATTGCAGATGATAATATTGATTTTGCAACAACTTTGAAAAGATATTTTTCAAAAACAGAAAATATGGAAGTAGTAGGAGTAGCTAAGGACGGAAATGAAGCTTTTGAACAAATATGTAGCTTAAAACCTGATGTAGCATTATTAGATATGATTATGCCACATCTAGATGGAATAGGAGTTTTAGAAAAAATAAATAGTTCAAATTTAGATAAGAAACCATTTTGTGTAATGATTTCAGCAGTTGGACAAGATAAAATTACAAGACAAGCTATGAATTTAGGAGCGCAATACTATGTAGTAAAACCATTTAATATTGAAGTTCTTGTAAAAAGAATAGAAGAAATAAGAAATTATAAACCTGGACCTCAGACAAATAATTTTATGGTAAAAGAGAATAAATCAAATTACATAGAGATAGATTCGAACGAAAAGAAAGAGGAGAATCTAGAAGCATTAGTAACAAATATGATTCATGAAGTAGGAGTACCAGCTCATATAAAAGGATATCAATATTTAAGAGAAGCAATAATGATGACAGTAGAAAATATTGAAATGATAAATCAGATAACAAAACAATTATATCCAGAAATAGCACATAAATTTAAAACAACACCATCAAGAGTAGAACGTGCAATTCGTCATGCAATAGAAGTTGCTTGGGGAAGAGGACAGATAGAAACAGTTGAAAGTATTTTTGGATATACTGTAAATGCAAGCAAAGGAAAACCAACAAATTCAGAATTTATCGCAATGATAGCTGATAAACTAAGATTGGAATTAAAATCAGCATAGAAAATTCAAGATAAAAAAATACATATCAAACAGAAACACCTTCCAAAAGTTTATAGCATTTTTTAGATACTTCACAATTTTTTTGGAAGGTGTTCCTTTTGGTGTTGATGATATGCTATATAGGATTATTTAATGAATGTAATTAATCTATAAGTAAAGGAAATTATGCATATTTGATAGAAAAAATTAAAATTTTATGATATATATTAACTAATAAAAGGTGCAGTTTAGTAAAAATTGTTTATTCAATTAGAAAGAAGGTAAAATGAACAAAAAAATAGATATTAATAAATATAAATCATTACTAGAGAATATTAAGCAAGAAGTATTAAATGCTCAATATAAAGCTATTTATGCAGTGAATAAAGAATTAATGTTCTTATACTGGCATATTGGAAAAATTATTTTAGAGAATAGTCAATGGGGAAATAAATTTATAGATAATTTATCAACGGATTTAAAAATAGAATTTCCTGAAATAAAAGGATTTTCCGTGAGAAATTTAAAATATATGAAAAAATTTGCGGAAGAATATCCAAATTTTGGATTTGTGCAAGAAGTTCTTGCACAAATTACATGGTATCATAATATTATTTTAATGGATAAAGTAGTAGATATTGAAGAAAGAAAATGGTATATAAAAGAAATTGTACAAAATGGGTGGTCTTCAAACATGTTAAAAATGCAAATTGATGGTAAAGTTTATGAAAGACAAGCGTTAGCAGAAAAAATAACAAACTTTGATTTAACATTACCAAGTGTACAAAGCGATTTAGCTATTCAAACTATGAAGGATCCATACTTATTTGATTTTATTTCTATAAAAGGAAAAGCTAAGGAATTACAGATAGAAAATGAAATGATAAATAAAATAAAAGATGTTTTAATAGAATTAGGGAAAGGATTTGCATTTGTTGGAAGTGAATATAAATTAGAAGTTGGAGAAAAAGAATATTTTATAGATTTACTATTTTATCATTTAAAATTAAAATGTTATATAGTAGTTGAATTGAAAGCAAGAGAATTTGAACCAACAGATGCAGGACAACTTAATTTTTATTTATCAGCAGTAGATGATTTGGTAAAAGATAAAGATGATAATGCAACTATAGGATTATTACTATGTAAAGGAAAAGATAACTTTACTGCAGAATATGCTTTAAAAGATATAAATAAACCTATTGGAGTTAGTGAATATAAATTGTTAGAAGATATGCCAGAATATTTACAATCTCAATTGCCTAGGGCAGAAGATATTGAATTGCACATAAAAGATATTGAGAAATTTGACAATAATGAAGATGAATAAAATGCACATTGGGAGATAAAATATGTGCGAATGAGTTTGAAATTAAAATTGTTACTTATTCATGATGTACAAATTTTCTATTGACTTTTTATTTTTTTATATGTAAGATAATAATATAAATTTTTGAAGGAGATAGTACGAATGAAAAACGCTGAAAGTCTTGAGAGAGTACACACACACACACACACACACAAATAGTTGTTTAAATAATAAAAGAGTAACATAGATAAAAGTCTATGGGTTTTGTGGTATGCAAAATCTGTAGGCTTTTTTGTGTGAAAAAAATTATTTATTGATAAAGACAATCGCTCCCAGGGATTTATCTATTTTTTCTGTTGTTCTTCCCCAATGGGGCTG
>CANQZP010000025.1 GCA_947628395.1 uncultured Clostridia bacterium | reverse complement strand
AATAAACTCTCAAATCCTTTGACAATTAAAGGATTGAGAGTTTTTACTCTTTTAAAAGTGTTTAAGTTGAGATTATAATATAAAAAACAAGAAATTGTCAATTAAATAACCACTTGTTCATATATTTCTATATTTAATTTATATATTTCTATTTCTTTATATTAATCCAATATCTTTTTATTGGGAGTCCTGTTTCATCTTCAATGATTATATTTTCTAATTTGCCACCACACTTCTCCATTACCTTCCAAGAACCAATATTTCCTGTATATGCTCCTAACAATACTTTATCTATATTTTTATTTTTTGCTTCTAATAATGTTAATCTTAATAATTCTGTAGCATATCCCTTTTTCCTTTCAGAAGGTCTTATTCCATATCCTATATGTCCCCATGTTTTTAGACCATCTTCTGTCAGATAATGTCTTAAATTTGATGCTCCTAAAAGTATATTTCTTTCATAATCATATAACCAATAAGTAGTAGATGCTGCATATCCTTCTAAATTTTCTCCCCTTTCTACTTCTTGAACTCTTTTTAGCATTTCATCAAAGTATTGTATTGTATGATATTTTAAATGTAATGGCCAGGGAGCAATACGAGAACCTTCCATATTCCATTCATCCATCATATCCTTATATAATTGATAATATTTTTTATTAGGTTTTATTAATTTAATCATATTTTGTTTTCTACCTCTCTAATAGGGATCTTTCAGATTCTTGATTAATAGCTTCATTAGTTTTGTCGCGACTTGTCGATTTTAATGCACTTTTAAGAACTTGTGATGGAGTTATTTTTTCTTTTCTCTCAATTGCATCTGATTTTGCTAAATAAGCTGTTTGATTTATTAATGGATAACATTCATATCCTAGTATACGTAAAAAATCTGTATAATTATTAATTCCCATATTGTATTTTTCTATGTTTAAATTAAATCGTTGTTCTAAAACATTATCTATTTTTTCAATAGGCGTCATTTCAGATATGTCAGGAAAATAAGTAGTTTCATATCGTTTAAAAAAATCTTGTACACGTTTACTATCTATTCTACTTACGATTGCTCTTTTTTTATCATAATTTCTTGGACTATTAGGAGATAATACATCTTCTTGTCTGTTTTTCCAATATTCTGTCTTTGACATTAAAGAATTAATTTTATTTTTACTTTCTGTATCACCATATAATCTATAATTTTCAAAATCATCTTTTCCAAGTTGTTCTAGCATGTAACGAACTAAATCTGCCATATAACCTTGATAATTACTTAAAATTAATGAATTTTTATATGCTTTTTTCATATCTTCTAAAGAAAGATTCATATAGTTTGCCATTGCAGTTTCCTCGGAAACTGTATTCATACTCTCTTCAAGCATTAACCCTGTTACATTTTCACATTTCATTATGAATTTATTATCTTCTGTTTTTGAAAATGAATAAATAAATTCTGCTGTTCCAACCCTTTCTTTTAAAGTTCCATCATCTTGCATAGTAAATTGCTCTTTTTCTGCATGCCAAGCATGACCTAATTCATGTATTAGATGAGCAACATTTATATCTGTACCAAAAAAATCTTTTTGCTTTCCTGAAACTCTTTGAATATATACAAAAGATTTTTTTCCTTGTAAATTCATATTGTCATCTAATATTGGTTCTGAAACATATGCTCCTTCACCAATACCTCTTCCATATTCTTCCAAGTCAGCATCTTCTCTTATTATATTACTATTTATATTATTTCCAATATATTGTTCTAATAATTTATTATAACCATCTTGTGTAAGGTTATCAACTATAACAATAGGTGTATTAATTAACATCTGATAAAATACTTCTCGTTCTTCTTTTTTTGAGTTTTTGAGCATTGCAGGAAGAACCTTCAATAAAACTGTTCTTAAACTTTCATTTTCCTCTTTATCTTGACTATCATAACCATACTTTATACATACTTTATCTACTATATCTTCATATTCTTTTAATATTTCATTTGTTTCCATAAATATTATTTTTCTCCAATCTAAACTTCATAACTTATCCGTCAAACAAAAATGCAAGTATAATAAATAAGTTTATATTTATCTAAATCGACCTTATAAGCTTTGTTTTAAGATTTTATACTTGATACACCTCTATTATAATAACTTATCTACATACTTTATAAAAATTACACTTTCAATTAAATCAATTATTGAATATACAAGCATTATTATTCCTATAGTTAAAATTAATGCTCCATTTTGGAATAGTATATATATACCACCAATTATCATGATAATTGATAGTATTAGTGATGCATTCCATACATTTATTTGTGCTGAATGTAACTTTAATGATAATGACAACCTTATAAGTCCACTATATATTATCCAAAGTGCTATCATAATTCTAAACATCGATTCGATTAAATCACTACAAAATATAGTAACCAATCCAATAATAATAGCAATGATTCCAAAAATCAAATCATTATTATAAAAATCGTATTTTCCTTTTGATAAAAAATAATCTAAACCTTTAATAACTCCTATAGCAATAAAAATTCCACCTAAAGCATAAGATATTATTTTAATTGCTAAGTCCGTCTTCGTTATCATGAATATACCAATTATAGCAAATACTATAGAGACTAGTATATCTACCCAACCTGATTTTTTCAAAAAACTCTTCATTTTATTTTCCTCCCAATTTAAAAAATATTTTATCTTTCTGATTCTTCCTCGAATTCTTTTACTCTTGTATTTACACCATCAATCATTTCATATTTCCTTTTGGAATTTTTATAAACTTTTTTCTGTATTTCATCTTCTAAATCTATTCCTAATATTTCTGATAATCCTAATAAATATATGGCAATATCAGCTAATTCTTCACCTAAATCATCCTTCTTTTTTCTCCATGCCTCATATGCTTCAGCGACCTCTCCATAAGTTAAACAAAACTCCTTATTAACATCTGTTACATTAAATCCTTTATCTACTTTATTCTGATATATTTCTTTTTGTAACTTTTTTAAATCAACCATATTAATTACCTCCATATATTTTTTATCAGTAACAAATTATTAATTTGCTTTATTTTTATTATATAGGAAAATCGACTTTTTTGGCTATAGCTTGCTGGTTAGCAAGCGCAATAGACAAAAAAGAACAATAGACTTTCCTATACAGAGCAAGGCTTAAGTTACCTTGATTCGTCCGAGCGAAGCGAGTGACATGTGACGAAGTCACTTTTCTTATTTCAAAAATATTATAATGTATTCTTCTAAAAAAGTAAAGTTTTGCTTTTTACTCATTTTTTTAATTCACTATACAATAAAAAAAGAACAGGACCTACATTGTAGAGTCCTGTCTAACCTAAGGTGTGGCTTATTTACAGTTCTTTTTCCACGATTTCAATCCTTTCGACTTGTTTCCAACCCGCATGTTCGAAACGGTATTCGATTTCCTCATCACCTGTTGCTGGATTAATAACAGTTGCTCCTGTAGGAACTCTGTTTGCTTTTGCTCTAATTACAGGTTTGGTATTATTTCTCGGATTGACAAGGTCTGCTAAAATTGCTGGCGGAAGAACAACAGCTAGAACGTCGCAATCAGCGCCTGCTTCAACAACATCCTTCCAACTATTTACGGACTGATTGAAGTTTTTTATTTCAATTTTGCCGTAAATCCGGTTCAAGTCAGCAATCTGTGCCTCGGTCATTTTGTGCCTACTAAGCCATAAAATTTTTGTCATTTCTTTTTCCTCCTAAAAATTTAGTGTTGATTATATCCTCCTGTGGAAGCGAGGAATTTTATTGGTAATATAATTATTATAACATACTTTACATAAAAAGTAAATTTGGTATATCTTATTTAACACCTACTAATTTTTTTTCATCTTTTTGTGTGTTATAGTTATTTTTATTTCTAACAAATATCATCTTAAATATTGTTCTGACTGTTGGCTGAATAAAGAATAATTGTGTGAAATATGCAAATGGGAAATTAAAGCACATTAATTTCAACCAATTTGCAAGTAATGTAAATATATTAAATCCCATATAATATGGATAATATAAAAATGCTGCGATAAAACTCATTGCAGGACACATTATTCCAACTGTTGCACATATAATTGCAGTTTCAAACAAAACCGGATGTGTTTTTTTCATATCAAATACTTTTGAAGCAAATTTAAATGATAAAGGCTGTCCTACAAATATTTCTAAACTATAAGCTAAACAAAATTCAACCAAAATTATAGCCCATATTGGTAGCATTTGACCACACATCATAACTCCACCTTGTTTATTTATTGCACCTATTACACTTGTTTCTCCATTTAATGCCATTAAAGTATTTCCATTAACAACATATAAACTAAAAAAAACATAAGCATGTACTGTTATTATAACTGTAGTTAAAGCAAACATTAATTTTTGAAATTTATTTTGTGGCATTTCCTTCCTCCTTTCTTTGCAAAACAAAAACACATGTAGTTGCTATTTACAATAAATCTTATTATATCGTTTTATAAAAAGCTCTGTAATCAGATTTATGTGCTTAAGCACTACATGTGTCATCTTTTTAATTATTTTTAATATTTAATATTTTAACAAAATATTTTTATTTTGTCAAAACATAACTTTCCTTAATATAGATATTTCTTTGATTTATCCGAAAAGTCCTCCTATAGCTCCTAAAGTATTACTTGTTGGAGCTGCTGCCTTTGCTGATACAGTATTTGTTGCAGCAAATAAAGAACGTGTAGGAGCATATGGACTCATTAAAATTTTTCCTACTCCTCTATATACATTTACTAATCCTTCTCCACTTACTGCAGAACCAAGTAAACTTTTAGTTGAACGTTCTACTGTAAATTCTAAACTTGATGACCAGCATACAGCTAGACTGCCATCTAGTTTTAATTCTTCATTATTTAATTGTACTTCTACTAATTCACTTAATGGTACATTACTTTCTAAACACGCAATACCAGTTCCTGATAAGCTAAGATTAAATAAACCTTCTCCACCAGCTATAGCAGACGATAAATTTGTTCTGGCTACTACATCTCTTTTTACAGTTCCTTCACATGCTAAAAACATTCCATCTTCAACTGACATACCACCTTGTCCCCAGTCTTCTAAATTCTGTAATATTAAATATTTATATGTAGGCTCTAACATTAAATATCCTGTACCATTGTATTCAGGTTTTACTGTTGACTCCTTAGTAACAGCACCTTTTATCATTTTTCCTATAAAATCACCTGCACCTTTAACACCTGTTTCTGCTGTAATATTTCCTAAAGTCCATTGCATAGCTCCTGCTTGTGTAACTATTGTATTATTTCCTTTTAAAGTTGCAAGTACTTGTCTACGTCTAACTCCCATTTTCTCCATAAAATATTCTGTTGTTGCATTTGCTGGAGAAACACTTTCATCTCTTAAACATTCTAATATACTAAAACTCCCCATTGTTGCAGTTATTTTTCTGTATTCATTTTGTAATCCTTTAATTTCCATTGACTAATCCTCCCTATAAATTAACTATGTCAATTATATTATAACAGAAAAATATATTCAACATTTTACGACATAATTTTAACTTTTTTAATAAAATCATCAAAATTACCATAGTATGACTTTATTTGATCATTTTCAATATTCAAAACTCTAGTAGCTATTTTATTTATAAAAAATCTATCATGAGATACAAACAAAATAGTACCAGAATAGTCACTTAAAGCTTCTTCTAATAATTCCCTTGTGTCTATATCAATATGATTAGTAGGTTCATCAAGTATTAAAAAATTTATATCTTTTTGAATTAATTTAATTAAAAGTAATCTAATCTTTTCTCCACCAGATAAACTTTCTATTTTCTTAAATACATTTTCACCTCTAAAACCATATTTAGCAAGCTTTGTTCTTGCAGAAGTTTCACTTAAATTACTATTTTCATAAAAATAATCTAATATAGTTTGTCTACCATTTTCAAAGATAATATTTTGAGGAATATAACCTATCTTTGTAGCTACTCCTAAATTTATAATTCCTGAAAAGTCCTTATCTTCACTAAGAATCATCTTTATTAAAGAAGTTTTTCCTGAGCCATTTTTGCCAATTAATGCAACTTTTTCCCCATACTTCAAAAACAAATTTGCATTTTCAAATATTGTTTTTTCATTATATCTTTTATTCAAATCTTTTATTTCTAAAACATCATTTCCGCTTCTATTTTCTAAATTAAATTTCAAATCAAATGATTTAGACTCTAGACTCACTCTATCAATAACTTCCATCTTTTCTAATCGTTTTTCAATACTTTTAGCTCTTTTAAAAAACATTTCATTTTTAGCCAATTCCCCAAATTTTCTTAAAGTCTTAATCGACTCTTTCATCTTTTCAATTTGTTTCTGTTGACTCTTATATTTTTCAAATTCAGCTAAAGTTCTTTTTTCATCTTCTTCTACGAAATATGAGTAATTACCTAAATAAATTTTTTCTTTTCCATTTTCCAATAATACAGTTTTATTTATTACTTTATCTAAAAAATATCTATCATGTGAAACAATAACAACAGTTCCCTTATAATTTTTAATTAAATCTTCTAAAAAATTCATAGAGTCAATATCTAAGTGGTTAGTCGGCTCATCTAATAATAATATATCTGGACTTTTTAATAATAACTTAGCCAAATTTACTTTTGTCTTTTCTCCACCACTTAAGTTATTATAATTTTGCTGTAACATATTTGCCCCTATATTAAATTTAGAACAAATCTTATTAAATTTTTCCTGTATATCATATCCACCCAAGAATAAATATTTTTCTTGTAACTTTCCGTATTTAACAATTAAATTATCTAAAATATCACTATTTTCTTGGATAGACATTTTTTCTTCAATATCTCTTAAATTTTTCTCTATTTCAAAAACATCAGAAAAAGCTTGATATAAAAAATCATTTACTAAAATATCATCTTTTTCATTTTCATAAATTTGATTTAAAATTCCTAAAGTAGCTCCATTTCTAATATTTATTTTTCCATCATCTAATATTTCTTGCTTAGAAATTAATTTTAAAATCGTAGACTTTCCACTTCCATTTTGCCCAATCAAAGCTACTCTTTCACCTTTATTTATCTCTAGATTAAATCCATCTAAAACATTTTTTAAACCATAATTTTTCTTTATATTATTTAATTCTATTTCTATCATTTTATATATCTCCTTACTTATAAATTTTAAAAATAACGAGATATATGCCACAAATATTTTTATACTATTACAAGCCCATATTTAGTGGCTTATCTCGCCTGTAATAGTTTGCAGCCGTAAGTTCTTATTTTCAACCTACTTTCTAAATCTTCTCTTTTATTCATATTTACCTCCATTATACTCTTATCTGCTCTTTTGGAATCAAATCATAATCAAACATAACCATTGAATGATTATCCCAAATAAGTTGCTTGTCCAATAAATCATCAGTATTCTTATCAGTAACAGTTCTATATATTTTTGATACTCTATAATATTTATCATCAGTCTTTTCAAAATGATGATCCTCTTCTACAATATCATAATTATTTGGAAATTCCCTTTCGCTTCTTAATTCTCCATAAAGTTTTCCATCTTCACACCAAACAAGTAACTGAACATCTTGGTCTGTATTATTCTTAAATCTATAATCTATGTAATTATAACTAACACACGTTCCTGAACTAAATGGAACTCTCTTTCCATGGTCTGGTGCTAAAGCATCAGAATGTTTATGAAGCTCAACAATTTCAAGTGGACTATGTAAAACTAATAAATTAATAGTATTACCTAAATTACAAAGTCCTCCACCAGTTCCAGGTACAAGTTTATCACCTTTTATAACACGACCATCCTTATATCCTTTTTTCTTTTTTGCTTCTCCTACAGTTTTCCAAAAAGAAAAAACTTCTCCAGGATGAATTATCATACCATTAATTTTTTTACAAGCTAACTGGATATTTACTATTTTATTTTCTTGTAATCTTATATCAATCCCTTTACCTCTTTTAATTTGGTTAGAACTATATGAAAAAACGACATTAGGTAATTTTTCATTCTCTATTGTTTTAGCAAATTTCTCACTTCCCAATAAATCATGTACATGTCTTTTTAATACTTCTTTTCGAAAAGAAATTTCATAACAAACAGGATTAATATCACAAAAATTTTTAGTTTTATTTAACATTTTAATCTGCCTCCTTAATACATATACCACCTAATCTATTTTGTAAATTCTTATTTTTCTTATAAAATTTAAGAATCATATTTTCTATATGTCTTCTCTTCCCTATTTTTGTTTCACTTTCTAATCTTATAAACTTTACTAAAATACTCGCAATATTACTTTTATTAGCACCTAAAATATCTGTAAAAATTTGATCTCCAACAAACACTGCTTCTTCTTTTTTAATATTCATCATTTCTATAGCTTTTAAATAATTAGTAACATTAGGTTTATCAGCATCACATATATAAAGAGAATCAATATTCTTTAAAAATCTTTTTACTCTTTCTTCATTATTATTAGAAAGTAAAAGAGTCTTAAATCCCATACTTTGGATTGTTTTAAATAAATCATCAATTTCTTTTGTAGAATCATCTCCATGATGAACTAATGTATTATCAATATCAAATATTATTCCTCTATATCCATTTTTATATAGTTTATTATAATCAATAGCAAAAACACTATCTACATATTCATAAGGATAAAATAACTTAAACATTAAAAAGCTCCTCTTTTAATTTTTCATATAATCACAAACTTTATCAATTTGCTCACTAAAAGTTCCATCAAACTTATTTTCAAAAAAAGCACTACCAATAGTAAAAGCCCAAGGATTAGCATCTTTTAATTCATCTAATCTTTTATAACTATTTACACTACCAGCTATACAAACTGGAGCATTTACACTAGATACAAATTTTTTATTAAGCTCTACTGCATCACCAGTATATCTATAACCTAGCAAATCAAATCCATAAACACCTTTTTTTAAGTAACTATTAGCTTCTTCAATCATACCTTCGATTGTTCCATTCAAAATAGATGGACGATCTACAATTTTTCCTACAAAAGGCATATATTTAAGATTATTATTTTTACAAAATTCATTTACAGAATCAAAGAATATTGTTCCCATAAGAATATCACAGCCACACTCTACTGCCATTTTAGCTCCTTCTAAACATTCTTTTTCTGTATATTCAACAACTTCCAAAAAAGTAGTTTTACCACATTCTTTCATATAAGCAAATAATTTTTTCATTTCTTCTAAGGGTAAAGGTTTCTCTTTAAATCCCCAAAACTTTGCTTTAGAATTTTTACATTGCTCAAAAATTGCAGATGCATCAAGTACTGTTTTATCATTATGAGTAAGCATAACTATTAAATTTAGATTATCTTCCATTTTTACCTCCACTGATTCTATATATTTTATCACAATTTACAAAAATCAACAATATATACATGTATAATTTTAGAATAATTTTTAATACTATTAAAAAGAAATATGCCAAACAACAGTCTGGCATATCAAAAATTGTTATTTTTTCTTTAAAAAGTTGTTAATTACTATAGCGAACTTTAAAAGAAGAACAGAACCTACAAAATATAAACATGCTACATAATCTCCGTCACTTAACATTAACAAGCTAATAAATATTACTGCAACAGTTATCGCTATTTTCAGTTTCATAATTATCACCTCATTATGCGAACTTGAATTCAAGTTTTTAAATATAATTTTGCTTACCATATAAATTATACTATATTTTAAAAAAATAATCAAATTTACTTTTATTTTCTATAATTTAATACTATAATGTAAGTACACAAAAAGATATTTTATTTTCCGCATTATGATTTCTCTAAAATGAAAATTAATTAAAAGGATGTGTTTAGATTTGATAGATAGAAATAATAATCCAGATTTTTTGAATGATTTTTTAGATTATTCAGCAACAATTTTAAATAAATCAACTAATACAATTAAAGAATATAACTATGATATAGCACATTTTTTGAAATTCATAAAATATAAATTTAATCTAGCTAAACTAAATGATGACGAGGATATAAAAACAATTCATATTGATGATTTAACATTAGATACTGTTTCAAAAATAAAACTAGAAGACATTCATTCATTTTTAGCTTATCTTAAAACCACTTATAGAAGTAAGCCAGCTACTTTAGCTAGAAAAACAGCAAGTATTAGAGTTTTTTTCAATTATTTATGTAACAAATCTAAAAGAATACCAATAAATCCTGCACAAGATTTAGAAAGTCCTAAACTAGATAAAAGACTACCAAAATACCTTACTTTAGAACAAAGTAAAGATTTATTGGAAATAGCTTCTAACCCTGTTACAGCTATACATGGAAATCATGATAATTCATCAAGAAATTTTGCAATAATAACTTTATTTTTAAATTGTGGTATGCGTTTATCAGAACTGGTCGGAATAAATATAAAAGATATTGACTTTGATAACAATAAATTAAATGTTATTGGAAAAGGAAACAAAGAAAGAGTAATCTATTTAAATAATGCTTGTATTAAAGCAATAAAAGATTATTTAGTAGATAGACCTAAAAATGCTGTCAAAGCAGATTCAAAAGACGCATTATTTTTAAGTGAACAACGAAAACGTATTAGTAATAGAACTGTACAATATATAGTAAAAGAAGAATTAAAATACGCTGGTATAGATTATAAAAAATATTCTGTACACAAATTGCGCCATACAGCAGCAACATTGATGTATAAATACGGTAATGTAGATATAAGAGCCCTTCAAGAATTACTGGGTCATGAAAGCATATCTACAACTGAAATATATACTCATGTAGATAATGAACAAATCAGAAATGCTGTAGAAAATAATCCATTAGCAAATTTATAAAAGAGGACAATTTTTATTGTCCTCTTTTACACATTTATTCTATTATAACAGTATCTATATAACCATCATCATCATATTCAAATGAAACATCATATTTATTAGCAGTAACAATTTCAGAACGTAAAGTATTTAGTTCTGATGATAAAGAATAGTCCTCATCATCCATTTCAACTGTTACTTCTCTTTCACCTTCATATTCTTGATTTGATGAAATAACAGTTTGAATTAATGCTCTAACATCTGTTCCTTTTGCTGAACCTTCATAACTTTCAAATTTTGAATTAAACATATCTTTTGCTTGGTTTGATAAACTACTGTAAGTATCATCATCATTTTCTTCATCATCATAATATTCGTCATCCTCATCGTCAGAGTATTCATTATCTTCATCATCATAATATTCATCATCGTCATCATCCATTTTTTCACTTGTAGATTTATTATCTCTATCATCATCTTTATCTTCATCATTATTAGAAATAATAAAAAATGCTACTCCACCTCCTATTGCTAGTAATAATACTATTACTAAAGCAATAATAATTCCTTGTTTTTTCATTTAATTTTCCTCCTATCAAATATAATATAGCTATATTATATTTATAAAATAAAAATATATCAAGTCCCAAAATTTAATAAGTATTTACTTTTAAAATTTGTCCTTCATAAATCATACTTAAATCCATATTATTTAATTCTTTTATATCATTCATAACATAATCAATACTTTTATTTTTATAAAATTCATTATTTTCTTGTTCATAAGAAGCTACTGACCATAATGTTTCATCTTTAGTTATATAAACCTCCTTATTTTTTACCTCATCATGAGAATATATTTTTTTACCAATAAATAAAGATATAATAAATATAAATACAAAAAAAATAAAAATTCCTCTTAAGAATTTAAATAAATCTACCTTTACAATCTTTTTCTTTTTCATAGCAACCCCTCCAAACATTTATTTGATTTGTTAAAAGTATTATACAAGAACAAAAGTTCTTTGTCAATAGTTTTTACAAAAAAATGTTTGGTATATAATAGTAAACAAGAAAAGTATTAGACTTGTAGGAGCAATTATCAATTTCCCGTTTCTTCGAAAGAAATCCAAAATTCATATCACAAACTAAATCTCGAGCAAATTTAGGTAACTTGAATATTGGTCTATTAAAAAAATGGATTTAACAATTAAATTATTAAATCCATTTCAAATTTTTTTCATTATTTATTTTCCAAAAATCTTTCAAACAACTGATTTCTGCATAAATTCTCAAAATTATCATCAAGCTTTTCTAGTTCAACATCCTCATTATATTTTCTTTTTAAACACTTCTTTATTATAAAATCAGTAAGTTCAGGATTCTTTGAAAGCAAAGGTCCATGTAAATATGTTGCAATAACATTATCAGTCATATAACCTTCAGAAGAATCATTAAATTTATTTCCATTACCAAATAAAACTTGCCCAAAAGTAGATTTAATATCATAAGTTTGACCACAATGATTTTCAAACCCAATAACTTTTACTTTTTCGCCATCTAGATTAGTCTCAATTATTATATTTCCTATACATCTTTTAGATCTATCTGGGTTTGCTTCAGTATAATAATCAAAAATTTCTAGTCCTGGAATAATCTCTCCATCTACTCCCTTATAATACTTTCCAAATAATTGATAAGCACCACAAATAAGTAAAAAGAAAACACCTTTGTCTACAGCTTTTTTAATATCTTCTTTATATTTTATTAAATCTTGTGATAAAATCTGTTGCTCATTATCTGCTCCACCACCAGCAAATATTAAATCATAAGACTCAAAATCAGGTTTATCATCATTAATAGAATAAGTATCTACTACCGCTTTGAACCCTCTTTTTTCTAATCTATAAGTAATAACTTTAATATTTCCTATATCACCATACAAATCTAAAATATCTGGATATAAGTATAATATTCTAAGCTCCTTCAATTATTTATCACCACACTTTTCTTTAAATCTCATCAATTTGTGTCTAGTATCTTGAGTCGCTGTATAATTAGTAATAACATATTTTTTAGTATTTTTTTCATATAAATGCTCTATAGCTTCATAAATATCAGTATAAGCCTCTATCTTTTCAACTGGATAATTACTAGTTTTTATTCTAATTGCTAAGTCAAAAGCTCTAGTTCCACTAGTTATAATTCTATCTACATTATTTAAAACATCAAAATTTATATCCCAAATCCATGAAACATCTTTCCCATCAGCAATATTATCATTAAGAACAAATAAAATTTCCTTATGCTCATTATCTTCATTTACTAATCTAAGACTTACATTAGCACCAGTAGGATTTTTAGCAATATTTATAATAGTATCATTATTATTTATTACCATCTTTTCTAATCTACCATTATTAAGAACAAAATTCTCTAAAGTATTTTTCATAGAAATTAAATCTGTATTATATAACTTGCAAACAGTAGTTGCAGCAGCAAAATTATACGTACTATAAATACTATTAAACTTAGTAGTATAAGTTGTTCCATCAATTTCAAAAGACCTATTTTCTAAATCTACATTTTCAAGTAAATTATAAATCTCATTACCGCCATAATTACACTTATCACAAATAAACTTTCCTACATGAGCATATTGATAATATTTATACTTTAATCTAGTATTACAAAATGGACAAAATTTACCTTCTCCCGCTTCTCTTAACTCATCAGTCGCAAACTTATATCTATCAACACTATAATAATAAATATTTTTATTCTCAGGATTAGCCATAGCAAGTCTCGAAACATTAGGATCATCACTATTTAAAATCAAATTCTTATCATAAGTCTTCAAAAATTCATTGATTTTTAAAATTAGTGATTCTACTTCACCAGAACGATCTAGTTGATCTCTGAAAAAATTAAGGACAACTAAACAATCAAGTTTTAAATCTTTATAAACAATAGGAACGTAAGATTCATCTGTCTCTAAAACTAAGTAATCTGCTTTAATTTTACCTGTAAGAGAACATTTCTTTATTAAAGTAGACACAATACCTGTCTCCATATTGTTACCTTCTAAATTACTAATTACCCTTTTATTATCATCTTCTAAAATTCTAACAATACAATTATTTGTCATTGTCTTTCCATTTGTACCAGTAACAGCAATAACTGGGCAATCAATTTTAAAACATTTTAAAATATTAGGATTTAATTTAAAAGCTAGTTTTCCAGGCAAATTGCCACCATTTTTTCCAAATATTTTCAGAAAAAAACTTACTCCTTTAATAAACAATATTACAAAAAAATTCTTCATAAAAACTCCTCTTTTAGTATATAATATCCTATTTAAAAAATAATCTCAATATTTTTTAATTCAAAAACAGTATAAACCCTAGGAAATTTTATTTCTAAAGTCACCTTATTTTCTGGATTTCCAACTTCAGTTACAACAGGCTCATATTCATAATAATAAAAAGGTGATTTAGTAACCTCCAAATTATCATTATATCTATCAAGTCTTAAAGTAAAATCTGATTTCTTTACTTCTACTCCCTCTTTTAAAGTTATATTTATACCTGTACTATAAACTTTATAAGAATCTATAAGGTCATATTCATTCTTATCATTTACTATAGGAATATAATTTTGTAAATCCTTATCATAAACAAGTAACATCTTTAAAGATTCAAAATTATTATTTCCTTTAGCAGTATCTTCTTTTATTTTATTTTCAAATAAATAATCTGAATGTTCATCACTAACATAATATTTATCAATATTCTCTATAATATCAGTATCCTTATTTCCAGTCAAAACTATATCTTCATTTTTCTCTTTATTACTACTTTCCTCTATCTTATATCTTTCAATATTAATTTCTACATCTCCATTATTACTATAATCAAACAAATAATAATTAGCCTCTAATGAATCAATCAAATCAGCAATTTTCTCATCATCTTTATTAGTAATCTTGATATTAATATCAGACATTTCATCTATATAATTAATATCCATCTTTTTAGATTTCATATCTGACAATCTTAAAATTTCTTGCACATCATGTTTATCCAAATATCCATTTTTGTAGGCCTTTTGCTTATATTCTTCCAAATAAGACAAATCTACTGAAGTCTCTTGCTTAATATTATTAAAAATATTTTTTATATTGTGAGACTGAAAATAAGTTATTATATCAGTAGAAAAACTTAACATTTTTTCTATACTAAGAACATAAATAATAATAACTAAAACCAAAGCCAGTAAATTTTTAATAAACTTATTTTTATTACTATGTAAAATACAAAAACCTAAAAAAATCAAAGGAACAAATACAATAAATAAAATACTAAAAAATTTAATTGCTATTTTTAAAAATGCTGTAGTTAAATATTTTTTTGCAAGTATAAGTGCAACAACAAAAGCAACTATTACAATAATTATTAAAATTAATTTTACTAACCATTTTTTCTTTTTAATCTCCAAAGAAACTTCCTCCTACAATTTTTCCTAATTTTTTATCAACATATATTTCTACACCATTTCCAATATCATCACATCTATTAAATACATAAACATCTACACTTTGATTATATACAGTATCTGGTTTATCATAGTTCCTTATAAATAAATTATTTGGCCTTACATTTTCGCTTGAAATCACTTCTGTAACCTCATCATAATTTCCTATAATTTTTTCAGCTAATTTAAAACCATTATGTGCAATTACTTTTGCCTCATCTTCAGAAATAGAAGAACTAGAATTATTATATTCCTCTATAAATTCATCATAATTAGTCATAAAAATATTTTCATCAAGATTTTCTACTACATTTTCATACTCTAAATTAGAATTATCCAAATAAACCTTATTTTTAATCTCACTTAAATCAGTATTATAAATACAATCTGTATTTACCAATTTACTAACTACTAAAACATGAACAGTATCACCATAATTCATATTTTCTATATTATCATAACTATACTTTATATTCCCTATACTTACTTTAACATCTATTTTAGGAACTGAAGATACAGTTAAAATAACAACATTATTATTAAAAGTGTCCTTTGTTATAGGTTCATCTATTGCTATATCACACATAGCATAAAACTTTTCATAAGTTTCATAATCCTCGATTTTTATCTGATAAATTTTATAATTAACTTCCTTAAACAATTTTTTATATTTATAATCTAAATATTCTAAAGAATTTCTAGACACTTGCTCTTTATAATCCAAATTATAAGCTGTTTTAGATTTAGAAATTTCTTTAATTTCTTTTTTTATTCTACTAAAATTATATAATTTTTTTGTACAAACAAATCCACCTGTATCAGCTAATTTTATAATAGCCTTATCATCTTTATTATCCTCTAATGGAATAATATAATTTTTACTTACAGTTTTATAATCAAATTCTATTAAACTCTTAGAATGAATCTTATCTATTTCATCATCAGAAACAGTTTGTCCACTTTCAGAATAATCTCCAATAGAATTTTTAAGTAAATCTAAAACTTGTCTATAATCTTCAGAATCTTTTAAAAATTCAAAATATTCTCCATTTTCATTTCTATACACAATTCTATCTGGAAGTATAATTTCTTTTCCTATAGCATCTACTCCATTTTTTTTCTCCAAAGAATAATAAGCAAAGCCAAAAACGCCACAAACAAGTAATATTCCAAGTAATATTAAAGAAACTACAACAACTACTTTCTTCATCTCATTCCTCCATTTAAAAGATTATATCATATAATAAGAATAAATGTATAATTATTTTAAATTTTGCTTGTATATTTATTTAAGTTAAAAAAATATATAGTAAAAAGCAAGTATAATAATTGATTTTATATAGCCTTGCTGTCGCAACTTTCAGATTAAAAAGTATTTCGTAGGGGCGATTATCAATCGCCTGTTCTTCGAAGAAAATGCGAAATACAAAATATCTGTAAGTTGCTTCAATCGCACTCGACCTATCGGTCTCGTTTGGTCGCTGCGCGGCTATTTTAAAATCAATTATTATACTGCTTTTTTAATTTGTTCTGTTAAATTAAATAGGCATTAGGCAGACCACTAAGCCCGCCCAATCTTTATATTCCCCTCATATTCATAACAAAATCGGCTGTATTTGCTCCCCATCTAAAGCATACTCAATAGTCCTAACTATATACTCTGGATCAAAAACAACAGAAGCCGGTT
>CANQZP010000024.1 GCA_947628395.1 uncultured Clostridia bacterium | reverse complement strand
GCTGTTTAATGCGAGTAGCATTATTACAGCCCCATTGGGGAAGGACAACAGAAAAAATAGATAAATCCATGGGAGCGGAAGTTTTGAAAACATTTTGAAAGGAAAAAATAAATGAATAGTCCAATTACTTATGAATTATTACATGTATGTAAACAAACTGGAGCAAGAAGAGGAGTAATTCATACTCCACATGGTGATATACAAACGCCAGTATTTATGCCTGTTGGAACTCAAGCTACAGTTAAGTCTTTAACTCCAGAGGAACTTAAAGAAATAAATGCACAAATTATATTATCTAATACATATCACTTATATTTAAGACCTGGTCATAAACTTGTTGAAGAAGCTGGAGGACTTCATAATTTCATGAAATGGGACAGGCCAATTTTAACTGATAGTGGAGGATTTCAGGTTTTTAGTTTAAAAGATTTAAGAACTATTACTGAAGAAGGTGTTGAATTTAAATCTCATTTAGATGGAAGTAGACATCTTTTTACTCCTGAAAAAGTAATGGAGATAGAAAACTCTTTAGGTGCTGATATTATTATGGCTTTTGATGAATGTTGCCCTTATCCTTCTACTTATGAATATACACAAAAATCTATGGAGAGAACTACTAGATGGGCTAAAAGGTGTAAAGAAGCACATAAATATCCAGAAAAACAAGGTTTATTTGGAATTATTCAAGGTGGATTTTATAAGGATTTAAGGAAAAAATCTTTAGATGATTTAGTGGAACTTGATTTACCTGGATATGCTATTGGAGGAATTGCTATTGGAGAGCCAAGAGAAGAATATTTAGATATTTTAAGATATGTTGCTCCTATGATGCCAGAAAATAAGCCTAGATATATGATGGGAATTGGAAGTCCTGATTATTTGATTGAGGCTGTTATGGCTGGAATTGATATGGGGGATTGTGTTTTACCTACTAGAATAGCTAGACATGGAACTGCAATGACTTCTAATGGAAAATTAGTTGTTAGAAATGCTAATTATGAAAGAGATTTTACTCCTTTAGATGATGAATGTGATTGTTATACTTGTAGAAATTATACTAGGGCATATATTAGACATTTGATTAAAGCAAATGAAATATTAGGTTTTAGACTTTTATCAATTCATAATTTATATTTCTTGACTAAGCTTATGGATAGAGTTAAAATAGAGATTGAAAGAGATAATTTAGGAAATTTTAGAGAAGAGTTTTACCATAAATATGGTTATAAACTTTAGGTTGGAGGTATTGATGAATACAGAAGTAGAAGAAAATTTTATAAAAAAGAAAAAGATAATTTTAACTGCTATTATAGCCAGTGTGATTTTATTTGTAATTATCCTTTTACTTTTAATGTATTTTAATTATAGAGACTCACTAAAAACGAAATATATTTTTAATGATACTACTTATGCACTTAATTTTTCAGAAGTAGATGGTACAGATATGACAAAAGGAAGTATAAACTATAATAATTCTAATTATGATTTGTTTTGTGTGGATGGTGAAGATTATTATTTTAATATAGATACACTTTGTAAACTTACTGGGTATGAATATAAAAAAGGAGAATATAGTCCAGTAAGTGAAAATAGTGATAAATGTTATATAATAAATGAAGGTGAATATTCAAGTTATTCATTAGATTCTAATATTGTAAAAAAGCAACTTTATAATGCTGATAAAAGTTCTTCAAAATCAGATGTATTAAATGATGAAAAAGAATTTTATACTATTGACAAAAATGTTAGGAAAATTGATAATCAGCTTTATGCTTCTGCTGATGGAATCTCAGTTGGTTTTAATATGCAGGTTACAAGTAATGGAAATAATATTGTGATGTATAGCTTACCTTATTTAATAGACGGATATCAAAAGGTAGCTACTAATAAGGAATATGATGGGGTGTCTTCTGATTTTAAAAATCAAAGAGCTCTTGCTAAAGAATTAATTGTAGTACAAGAAAATAATAAGTATGGTGTTTATTCTGCTAAAGATGATACAGAAGTAATTAGTACTAAATATGATGATTTAGAATATGTAGGAAATATAAATCAGTTTATAGGTACATTTTCAGGTAAAATGGGAATGCTATCTATTGTTTCAGAAGAACCTACAATTGATATTGATTATGATAGTATTAAATTATTAGATGCTGAGGATATACTTTATTTAGTTTCTAAAGAGAATAAGTATGGAATTATATCAGGTGAAGGAAAAATTATTGTACCAATAGAATATGATGATATTGGTTTAGATGATTTAAAAGATTTTTCAAAACAAAATATTGATAATAATTATATATTCTTTGATGAATTAATTGTTGTTTCTTCTAATAATAAATATGGCTTTTATTCAAAAAATGGTGATGTGCTAAAAGAGGTACAATATGATTCTTTGGGATGCACTAATGCATCTGAAGTTGTACAAAGTCAAAGTAGTAATATGATATTTGAAAATACACTAGTAATTAATTATTCTGATGAGAAAAATCAGATAAATGGTATAGTTTTTTGCTTAAACGGAAAATATGGAATAATACAATCGAATGGAGATATATTGGTTCCTGCAGAGTGGGATTCTGTATTCTATATAAGAAATGGTGAAAATGTTGAATATTATATGGCTTCTTCGGATTCTGGAACTGTAATGAGACTTAATGATTATTTAAATTTAAGATAATTCTAATTTAGGCTGAGTTTTTGATATGTTTATATTAAAATGCTCAGCCTAAATTGATATTTTAAAGTTATAAATTCTTCCTTTTTTAATATAAATTGATTAAGGAGGGCTTTTTATGGAAAAAATATTAAAAAATAGTATGTCATATAGTATCATAAAGGGAATAGGAATTTCTATTATACTTACTTTGATTTTATTTATGATTTTAGGTATTTGTTTGGCGAATACAAAATTATCAGAAAGTATTATAAAACCTGCAATAATAGTAATATCAGGTGTAAGTATTTTGGCAGGAACTTCTATTGGAACAATTAATCAAGAGAAAAATGGTATTTTTAGAGGAGCACTAATTGGTTTTTTATATGTTTTTATTTTATATATTATATCAAGTATTTTGCTTAGAGATTTTAGTTTAAATATTTATTCTATTCTAATGTTTGTAGTTTCTTTTATATGTGGGGCTATTGGCGGAATCATTGGAGTAAATATGAAATAATTTTTTAAAAAAATAGTTGATATTTTTATAATTTTAATATAAAATCAAAAAATGAAATGCTTAAGGAGGATTTTTTCGTGATAACTTTAGAAGATGTGAAGAAAAATCAGGAAGTTGAAGAGCTTATAGTAGCTGGACAAAGGCAATTGGATATTTTAGGATATACAGAACATGCTCATAGACATATCGAAATTGTTTCAAAACGTGCAGGTGATATTTTAAGAACATTAGGATATGATGACAATAGAGTAAGATTAGCTGAGATTGCTGGATATCTTCATGATATTGGAAATAGTGTAAATCGAGAAGATCATGCTCATACTGGAGCAATTTTAGCTAGAAGTATTTTAAAAGATATGGGAATGGGTATAAAAGATAGAACTGAAATTATGATGGCTATAGGAAATCATGATGAAGCATCTGGAACGGCAGTAAGTGATATTTCTGCTGCAATAATATTAGCTGATAAATCTGATGCTCATCGAAGTAGGGTTTCAAAAACTAATATGTCTTTATTTGATAAGCATGATAGGGTAAATTATGCTGTAACAGATGCTAAATTAGAAATTAATAAGGAACAAAAAAAGATAAAATTAGATTTGACTATTGATACAAAGGTGTGTCCAGTATTAGATTATTTTGAAATTTTTATGGATCGTACAATGATGAGTAAATATGCTGCAAAGTATTTAGGATTATGGTTTGAACTTATTATTAATGATACAAATTTATTATAGGGGGTAAAAGAAAGTGAAATCAAATAAAGCAATTAAAGTATTAACAATTACATTAATTATTTTAATCATTTTATTGGTATCTTGTGTTTCATTTTTTGGAATTTTAAAACATAATTTAAATAAGTGGGATAATATTTTACCAGAATATTCTTTTTCTAAAGAATTGAGTTCTGCTAGAATTTTTTCATTTAATGTAGATGAATCTACAAAAGAGGTAGAGAAAAATACTGAAACTGAAGAGACTAATGATACAGAAGAGACAACTGAAGAAAATGTTGATGATTCTGTAGATGTCAATGAGACAGTAACAAACGATGGGGAAACAGAAGAGACTGAAAATTCAGAAGAGGCAGGAGAAACTGAAAATTCAGAAGAGGCAGAAGAACCAACTACTGAAGAAGTACCTGTAAATGACCAAAGTGTTTTAAATTCTGAAAATTATAAAAAAGTTAAAAAAATTATTGAAAAAAGGTTAGAAAGTTTTGGAATTGCTGATTACAACCTTCGTGTTAATGAAGAAAATGGCAAAATTGAAGTGGAAGTTCCTTATGAAGATGGGACTGATAAAGTTATTGATTTAGTTACTAAAACTGGGAAAATAGAAATTGTTGATTCAGATACTAATGAAGTTTTGATGGACAACTCTCATATTAAATCTGCTACAGCTTATTATACTGGGTCAAATTCAGAGACTGCTGGAGATGAAAATTCGCTTGATATAGGTATTCAATTTGAATTTACTAAAGATGGATTATCTAAATTTAAAGAAATAAGTAAAAATTATGTCGAAACAATTGATGAATCTGGCGAATCAAAGATTAAATCAATTACAATTAAGATTGATGATGAGGAAAAATATAAAACTTATTTTTCATTAGATGGAAATTATACTAATTTACCAATTCCTTTATATCAAGGTGTATCAGAAGATGAGACTATTAATGAGGATTATAGAGAATGTATAATAATACAAGATAATATAAATAGTGGTAAATTACCTATAGTTTATACTTTAGATTCTGGTATTTATATAGAGGAAAATTCTAATAATAATGTAATAAAAATATCTATTATTGTTTTAATAGTTATTATTGCTATAATTTCTATTTGTTTAATATTGAAAAATAAAAAAATAGGTATCATGTCTTTAATATTAGAAATTGGATATATTGCTTTATTGCTTATTATGGTTAGATATGCAAGTGTTACTATTTCTATAACTGGATTAATTGCAATATTGGCTTCTTGTATTTTGAATTATTATTTTATTATATTAATAAGTAAAAATAAAAATAAATATTTACCTGCTTTAGGTAGATTTATATTAAGTATATTACCTTTAATTATAATTATGATAGTTTTTAATTTCTCAAATACTGTACAATTAAAATCAATAGGTATGATACTATTTTGGGGATTATTTATATCAATTTTTTATAATGCTATACTTTCAAATATCTTATTAAATTGTTGTGATAAAGAAAATGAAAAAGGAGCTGAGAAATAGATGAAAAATAAGTTTTTATATATTCTAATGATAATTGCAATAATTCTTGGTGCTGTGGTATTTGCTATAAAGGGATTTAATTATAGTGTAGAATTTGCTAAACATCAAAGAATAGAGATTGTATTAGATGAAGATTATAAAATGAGTGATATAAAGAATATAGTGAAAAAGAATATAAAATCAGATACTAAAGTTTATAAATCAACATTATTTGGTACTTCTGCAATTATAGATGCTAAAGATGTTAGTGATGAAGAACTTAAAAATTTAATTTCTAAAATTAATGAAAAATATGGTATGGATTTAGAACTAAAAGATGCTAAATTACCTATAATATTAAAAGAGATGAATATTTCAGATATATCTAGTATGTCAGATGATGATGTAAATACTAAGATTTCTGAGATTAAGGAAAAATATGGATTGGAATATACTAAAGAAGAATTATCATCTACTTCTTCTGATATAAAATTATCTGATGTTGATAAAATTGATTTATATGATGTTGTAAGACCATATATATTCCCTGTAATATTATCAATAGTGTTAGTACTAGTATACTTTGGAATTCGTTATTTTAAATTAGAAAAAAAGGCTATAATAAAAGAACCTGCAAAGTTATTATTTAAAATTCTAATATTACAATTATTTATAATGAGTGTAGTAGTTTTAACTAGAATTCCTTTTAATAACTATGTTATAGATTGTATGGTAATAATTCTTATGTTACAAATATTTGTTGAGACTTATAGAAATGAAAAAAGAGTTTCTTTACGAAAGAAAGCTGAGGAAAAATAAGGAGGACTATATGAGAAAATATTTTGGAACTGATGGAATTAGAAGAATAGCCAATACCGAATTAACACCTGATTTGGTTTTTAGAGTTGCTAAAGCAGGAGCATATATTTTATCGAAAGAAAATTTACATACACCAACTATTTTGATTGGAAGAGATACTAGATTATCTGGAACTCTTATTGAAAGTGCTATGACTGCTGGATTTTTAAGCTATGGTGCTCATGTTAAAAATTTAGGCGTTATTCCAACACCAGCTGTAGCTTATTTGACTAAAAAATATAAAGCTGATGCTAGTGTAGTTATTTCTGCTTCTCATAATACTTTTGAGTTTAATGGTGTAAAATATTTTAGTAATAAAGGAATGAAGATACCTGATAGTTTAGAAGAAGAAATAGAGGAATTAATTGATTCTGATAAACTTTCTACACTTACTGCTGTTGGAGATAAAATTGGAATTGCTGAAAATAGGGAAGATTTGATAAATGATTATGCAGATTTTATTGTAGGTATATTTCATGATAAAATATCAAAAAATACTAGAGAGAATTTTAGAGTCTTAATAGATACTGCAAATGGTGCTACATATAAAATCGCTGATAAGATTTTTTCTAGACTTGGAATTGAACATGATATTATTAATAACGAACCAAATGGTATTAATATAAATGATAATTGTGGTTCTACACATTTAGATATGTTAAAAAATAAAGTAAAAAATGGAAACTATTCTTTGGGAATTGCTTATGATGGCGATGGTGATAGATGTTTAGCTGTTGATAATAATGGAGAAGAAATTGATGGCGATATTATGCTTGCTATTGTTTCAAAATATTTAAAAGAAATTGGAAAACTTAATAAAGATACTTTAGTGGCTACTGTTATGAGTAATTTAGGTTTGAGTAAATTTTCTAAGGAAAATAATTTGAATTTTAAACAAACTAAAGTAGGAGATAGATATGTTTTAGAGGAAATGTTAAAAGAAGGATATTCACTTGGAGGAGAACAGTCTGGACATATAATATTCTTAGACTATAATCCAACTGGTGATGGAATAATGACTTCATTAATGCTTATACAAATAATTCTAGAAAAGAATAAATCTGTTTCAGAATTAGCGAGTATTATTTCTATTTATCCTCAAGTTTTGGTAAATGCTAAGGTAAATCAAGATAAAAAGATGGATTATTTAAATGATTCTGAAATATTAGAAAAAATAGACACTTTAGAGAAAGAGTTTTCTGGTAATGGTAGAGTTCTTATTCGTCCATCTGGTACAGAGCCAGTAATAAGAGTTATGATAGAAGGAGAGAATCAAGAATTTATTACTAAAAAAGCAGAAGAATTAGCAAATTTAATAGAGAAAAAATTAAATTAATTTGGAGGATTTTATTTTGGAAGGAAAATTAAAGGAAGATTTATTAAATAAAATACAAAAAAATTTAGAAATTGAGGAAATGCTATTAGATTATCAAAGTAAGCTTCCAGAAAATTTTGAACTTATAGAAAATCTAGGTCAATATAAAAATTTTAAATTAGCTGATGATTTTAATATTGAAGATGTTATGATTGTCAAAATAAAAAATAAAGAAGATAATAAAGAACTTATAAAAATTCTAAGTGAAAAATTTAATAAAGATTTTAATAAAAAAGAATTAGAAGAAATTGCTACTATTGATGAAAAAGGGAAAATTGAACTTGCTGAAACAATAGAAAAAACTTTGTCATTTTATGACAAGGATTTTGTAAATAGTTTAAAAGAGAAATCTGATATTTGCCTTGAAAAAACTGGAAAAGAAAGTTTGAAATTAAATGATAAAGAAAATATGAAACAACAAGAAGATAAAGAAAAAAATGATATTGCAAGATCTATTGGTGAGCAGGATGATGATATTTTGAATATTGTTAGAATTAATGATAAAGATGCCGGTTCTAAATTATTTGATGTAGATATGAATACAGATTCTAAAATAGATATTGTAAGATTAAGAAATAATAAATTTAAAATTTTAAAAGAAAATGGTGATGGAACTTATAGTGAGTTAAAAGGTTATGAAGTAACTCCTATTTTAGAAGGTGGACTATTTGATGCAATTGCTAATATAATGTATTTTAAAAATGAATTAAATGAAGGTACTATTGAACAAGCTGGAAAATCTAAGAGTCAAAATAGATATAATTTATTTATAGTAAAAGGAAGAGGGGATACTGGGCAAGGTAACAAAATATTGTATTTAGGTGTAGATGATAAGTCTCAAATACATGTTATCGATAATAGAGATGAGTTTGGAGGTATAAAATTAGAAGAAACAGATATTTCTGATATATATCCTAAAAAAGTTATTATGAATGGAAAAGAAGTTACTGTAAAAGAAAAACCAGTGGAAGAAGAAAAGAAAAAAGAGTGCAATATGGTAGATAATTCTTATAATAATTATTTAGAGGATAAGAGCAAACTAGAAAAAGAATTATTGGAAATTGAGGAGAAAATAGATAAAATATTAGAGACTGATAAAAATACTGAAGAGTTAGATGAGCTTTATAGTAGGAGGACAGAAATATTAGCAAAACTAAATATAAATGAAAAATCTTATGTTCAAGAATTAGAAAGGCATGAAGGACATGAACATAATTTAAATAATCATGGTTTACCTACGCAAAACTAATAGTTTTGTGTATTTAAATAAATTATATAAACAAAGGAGAAAATGAAAAATGATTGATTTAACAAATCCGGTAATATTAATACCAACTTTAGCTATATTATTAATTTGTGTAGCTATTTCAAAAAAAATTAAAAATCCATATATTATGCTTGGAATATTAGCTCTAAATATAGGATTACTTTTGAGTCACTTTTTTGGAATGAATTCAGAAAATCTACAAAATGAAAAAAGCTTATATTATTCTATTGCCATTGATTTCGCTATGTTATTAATTTCTTTCTTATCTTATTTATGGATAGATAATATAAAAGCAAAAGAAGGTGGATCTAAAGTTATAGAGGATGGTATTTCTTGGTTTTGGGATAAGATATAACTTAAAGGAGTAAAAATAATGAGTAATAAAAACATTTTGATTGGTGGAGCATGGCCTTATGCAAATAGTTCTTTGCATTTAGGCCATATTGCTGGTTTAATTTCAGGGGATATTTTAGCTAGATATCATAGACTAAAAGGTGATAATGTTATGTATGTATCTGGTTCTGATTGCCATGGTACTCCAATTACAGAAAGAGCTAAAAAAGAAGGGAAAAGTCCTAGAGATATATGTAGTTTTTATGATAATGAATTTAGACAAGTTTTCGAAAAATTGCAATTTTCTTATGACTTATTTTCTAAGACAGATACTGAATATCACAAAGAAAAAGTAAAAGAAATTTTTAAAAAGATTTATGATAATGGCTATATATATGAAAAAATAGAGCCTCAATCTTTTTGTGAAAAATGCAACAAATTTTTATCAGACAGAGAGGTTTTAATAACTTGTCCTGAATGTGGAGAAGAAAGTAAAGGAGATCAATGTGATAAATGTCTTCATGTTCCTACAGCTCAGGAATTAATAGGTGGTACATGCTTAGAGTGTGGAAGTAAAACTGTTCAAAAGGATAATAAAATTTTGTATTTAGCTTTATCTAAGTTTCAAAAAGATATAGAAAAACATACTGAAACTCATAAAAATTTATGGAGAATTAATGCTAGAAATGAAACCGAAAAATACTTAAAACAAGGTTTAATAGATAGAGCAGTAACTAGAGATTTAAATTGGGGCATTGATATTCCTATTCCAGGATATGATGATAAAAGAATGTATGTGTGGATTGATGCTGTTTTAGGATATTTGACTGATACTATGAAAGTTTGTGAAGAACGTGGTTTGGATTGGCAAGATTTCTGGAAAGAAGGAAGAAATAATAAGATTTATATGTGCCATGCAAAAGATAATATTGTTTTTCATAGTATTATTTTAAATGCTCTATTATTAGCTTTGAAAGAAGATTTTCATTTAGTTGATGTTATTGTTTCAGCTGAATATTTAAATTATAATGAGCAAAAATTTTCTAAAAGTAAAAAAATAGGTATGACTGCTTTGGAAGCATTAGAAATTTATCCTGTTGATTCACTTCGTTATCATCTAGTTAGTAATGGACCTGAAAAGAAAGATACTAATTTTTCACCAGAAGATTTTGTAAATACTCATAATGGGGAAGTTTTAAATAAATTTGGAAATTTAGTAAATAGAACATTAAGATTTAAAGGAATAACTAAAATTGTAAAATCTGAAATTGATCAAAATATTAAAAGCAAGTTAGAAGAAATTTATGATGTAGTAGGAGATTTAATAGAGAGATTAGAATTTAGAGAAGCTCTTCAAAAAATAATGGAATTAGTTGAAATGGCTAATAAGTATTATGATGAGAGAGAACCTTGGAAACAAATAAAAGAAGATGAAAATGAGTTTAATAAAACAATGTTTACATGTGTTAATATAATTGCTAATCTATCTAATTTATTTGAGCCTATTATGCCTATTTCTTGTTCAAAAATTAGAGAATATTTAAATTTAGAAAAGCCTGAATGGAAATGTATATTTATAGAAAATGATATATTAACAGAAGGAGTAGAACCTCTTTTTGAGAGATTGAAAAATTAAGAGGTAGATCTAAACATGAAAGATTTTTTCGTAAAAATGATAAAGGGAATGGTAGTTGGAGTAGCTGCCATGACTGCAGGAGCTGGTACTTTTGCTATTTTACTTGGTATATATGATAGGTGTATGGAGATTATTTCAAATCCTTTTAAAAATTTTAAAGAGAATTTGAAATATATTTTACCTATAATCGTAGGAATACTTATCAGTGTTGTTATATTTGGTCAAGTAGTTATATATTTGCTTAGCGAATATGAAGCATATACCAGGTGCGCTTTTTTAGGAATTATAATAGGAGGAATTCCAACTTTATTTGCTGTGGCTAATCGTAAAGGGTTTGAAAAAAAATATTTACTCAGTATGGGAATTGCTCTTATTATAACAATTATTTTGACGGGTATTGCGAATAATACAAAAGCTGGAGATACAGTAGAATATTTATCTAATACAGAGCTTATTATTTATGGAGCAATTTACAGTTTTGGTGCAGTTATGCCAGGGATGACAACTATACATATTTTAATTTTTATGGGCGTGTTACCTACTATTATGGAAGGTATTTATGCACTTGACTTAGGAATTATTATACCTTTTGGAATAGGATATTTAATTATTGCCCTTACAACAGCTAATTTGATTACGTATTTATTTAAAAAATTTTATGGTATGACATATTATGCTATTATAGGTTTTTCAATAACATCTTTAGTTATGTTTATACCTAAATTTTCTACAGTTTTAAGTGCTATAATAGGTATTGTTATAATTGCTATTTTTGCAACTATTATGTTTATAGCTACTCATTTTGAAAAACTTCATAATACAAAAACGGAGCGAGAGGATAAAGTATGAGAAGTAGATTAACAAATGCTATTCTAGGTTTAATGAATTTTTTATTTGGTGGTTTAATTGTTTTTTATTCATTTTATATGCCTGAATTGAATAGAGCAACAGAAAATGAGACAATAGTAGTAAATGAATTATATAAGTATATATTTATACTTATGATTGTTGTTTTAATTATTAATTTAATTGCTATTTTTTTTAATAGAAGAGATAAAATTTTATTATTAGCTTATGCTGTTTCTATTATTTCTTCTAGTTTTTATTTTTTTGATATAAAACTTATTGCAATTTTATATATACTTTCAGCTTTATTAATTGAGATTCAAGTATTACGTGAAAATGTTATTGTTCAAAGTAATACTTTTTTCTTAATTTTAGTTTCTATTGTTATTGTTTCAATTGGAATAGTGGGTATTAATTGCCTTACATATAGAGATAAAGTCAATAAATTGGATAAAATTCAAAATCAAGATAAAATAGAATATGATGAGAACTTTTTTAAATATGTAACAGAGTTGGATGATAAAGATTTATACATAAATGCCCAAAAAAATGGTAAATGGGGATATATAAATGTTAAAGGAGAGCAAAAAATTGATTATAAGTATGATTATGCTTCACCTTTTGTCAAGATAAACAAATTTAATAAAAAATTTGATGTTGCATTAGTTTGTTCTGATGATATATCATATCTTATTTTAAAAAATGAAAGAGTAGTATTTTCATATAAAAATGATATAAGTGTTTATGATTATAATGCACAGCTTGAAAAACTAGAATCAATATATGTTGATGTTTTTAAACAAGATAATTTTAAATCAAACTTAATAGCTCCTGTTACAGAAAATTTAAATAAAATAGAAGCATACGAAGGAAAGCCATATAGATATCCTTTTAATAGTGAATATGATATTTTAATTACTGTTTCGCAATCTGGTACAAAAAATAGATATGAATTTATTAAAAAGGGTAGTGATACGATAAAAGTTAGTATTGATTGTGATAATCTGGCATTTGATGATAAATATTTATATGTATATTCAAATGGTTATCTACCTTTTTATAAAACTTCAGAAAATATTCAAGGTTGGTATACAAAAGATACTAAAAGAGTAGAGATTGAGGGAAATATTCAGATATTAGATTTTTTCGGAGATTTAGTATTAGTAAAAAATTATGATGAAAATAATTATTATTTTATTGATTCAGACAAAAAAATAATTTCTTCTAAATATTTAGATATTTATGTTGCGCAAAATGCTTATATAGTAAAAAATCAAAATGGATATTACGAGGTAATAGATAATAATTTTAAAACTATAATGGCTTTAGGTGATAGTAATTTTGTTGATACCACATTTTTAAATTATGGAATATTAGTATGTACTAATGTATCTGAAAATATAGAATTTAATGACCAAGGATATCCGTTAAATATAAATTATAAGTTGATTAATGTTAATAATGGTGCTACAATAGGAGAAGGTTATACAAATTTATATAATTTAATATTTGTGAAACAAAATTCCATAGATGAATTTATAAGAAAAATAACAGATATAAAATATTCGTTTTTTGGCGAAAAGTATTATGAAGGTGTAAGATGAAAAAAACAATTATATCATTATTAATATTAATAATTATTATTTTATGTGTTGTCTCGATGAATAATGTTCATGTTGGAAAAAAATATGTAACAATAGCTGAAAATAGTGATAAAATTCAAATTGTAACTACTATATTTCCACTTTATGATTTTATTAATAATATTGGTAAAGATAAAGTTGATGTAAATATGTTAATACCAGCTGGTGTTGATGTACACGATTACGAACCTACTCCTCAAGATATTATGATGATTAATGAATCTGATTTATTTATTTATATGGGAGAAGATATTGAATATTGGGCTAAAACATTAGTAAATAGTTTAGATGATAAAGTTAAGATTATAGATGTTACTGAAAATATAGATTTAATTGAAAAAGAAAAATTTGAAGAAAATCATAATATAAAAGAAAATGATAGTCATAATCATGATTTAGAAAAGTATGATACTCATATTTGGCTTGACCCTCTTAAGTCAATTCAAATGGTCAATAATATAAATCAAAAACTTTGTGAAATTGATACAGAAAATTCTAATTATTATGAGTATAATACAAAAAATTATTTAAGTGATTTGGAAAAACTAGATTCTGATTTTTTAAATCTTACTCAAAATAATAGTAAAAAAATTGCTTTTGGAGGTCCATTTGCTTATTCATATTTTGTAGATAGATATAATTTGGATTTTATCAGTGCTTATGATTCATGTGGTGAGAATGGAGAACCTAGTGTTTTTAAATTAAAAGAAATTATAAATCAAATTAATGAAAATGATATAAATGTTATTTTTTATAAAGAATTTTCTTCAGCAAGTATAGCAAATACGATTTCAGAAGAAACAGGTGCAAAGATGTTAGAATTTAATAGTATTCATACAGTTACACAAGAGGATTTAGATAATAAAGTTTCCTATATTAGTTTGATGAAAAAGAATTTAGAAAATCTAAAAGAAGCTTTGAAGTAAGATACGGAGGGAGAATGGAAAAAATTTTAGAAATAAAGAACTTAAATGTTTATTATAATGGACATAATGCTTTAAAAAATATAAATATAGATATTAAACCAAATGAATATATTTGTCTAGTTGGAAAAAACGGTTCTGGTAAAAGTACATTACTTAAAAGCATTACTGGTTTAATAAAAAAAGAAAGTGGGACTATAAATTTTAATGTTGATAAATCAGAAATTGCATATTTAGCTCAAGTAGGTCAAGTTGATTCAAAATTTCCTGCTACTGCTAGAGAAGTAATTATGACAGGTTGTCAAAAACATGGTATTAAGCCTTTTTATAGCAAAAAAGATGAGATAGAATTTGAAAAGATTTGTAATTTATTAAATATAAATAAAATTATTGATAAAAAGATAGGAGAGTTGTCTGGAGGTCAAAGACAAAGAGTTCTTCTAGCAAGAACTTTAATTGGAAAGCCTAAAGTTTTATTGTTAGATGAACCTTGTAGTGGATTAGATATTGAATCTATAGATAATTTTTATACTGTATTAGATAATTTATTTTATAATAAAGAAGTAACTATAATTATGGCAACTCATGACTTAGACGAGATAAAAAATAATGATATTAGAGTTATTTGTTTAGAGCAAGAAATCATATTTGATGGAAATATTAAGGATTATATGAAAAAGTTTTAAAAATTCAAATAAAAATTTTGTAACCTATTGACTTTTTTTGATTTATAAATTATAGTATAAATATATAAAAACTAAATACAATTTAGTATATTAATGTTATAGGAGGAGAAAAAATGGATAAGGTAAAAGATGCTTTAGCTAAAGCTTTAGTTTGGGTGAAAGGACATTTAGCAATTGTTATTGCAGTAGCTGTAGTACTTGTTGTTGCAATAGTTGGTGTTTCTTTCTTATCTGGAGGACCAAAGAGAGCTGTTAATAAATATGTAAAAGCTTACAGTAAATTAGATGCTGATAAAATATTAAAAGCATGTGATGTAAAAGGTATGATTGCATGGGAAGATTGTGATGGAAAGGCAAAAGATTTTGAAGATGCTTATGATGATGTAGATGATGATGACGTAGAGAAAAGAGAAGATTCTTTAGATGATAGTTTAGATTATTTAAAGGATAATTATGAAAAATATTCTATGAAAGTAGAAAAAATCAAAAAAGTTGAAAAAGAGAAAAAATGCAAGGGATTATATAAAGTAAAAGCAAAAGTTAAATTAACAACAGAAGATGAAGATGGTGATGAAGATGAATCTTCACAAACTATGACTTTTGTAGTATATAAGAACAAAGTAATTGGAACAGAAAACTAAAATTATATTATATTAAATGAAAAAAGCATGTTTATACATGCTTTTTTCTGATACATATTCTAATTAAAAAAATGGGAGAAATTATGAAAAATAAAAAAGATACTAATAAAGAGACTTTAAATGATTCTCCAAAGTCTAAAAAAATATTATATTTAATAATCATAATAATTGCATTATTAGTTATAGTTGGAACAATAATAACTTTAATAGTAATAAATAAATCCGGAGAAAATAAAAAATCGAATGATAATGCACCCGAAGATGCTGTGAAGGGCTATATTTCTGGATATAATGATTTAGATACTGACGAATTATTAGAGTATTGTGATTTAAAAGGTGAAGTGGCTTGGAATCAAAGCGAAGGAGATATAGATAGTTTTAAAGATTTTTATAAGGATGTTGATGAAGAAGATATAGAATCTCATAAAAAAATGAAAGAATATATTATACAATCGTATAGTGAGTATTTTAATTTTTCTATGAAATTAGATGAAATAGAGGAAGTAGAAAAAATTGAAAATTGTGAAGATTTGTATGAGATAAGAGCAAAAGTAACTATGTCAATGAAAGAAGATGAAGATCAAGATGAAAATAAATCTTTAAGAAATTTAAGTTTTATGGTTTATAAAAATAAAGTTATTTCAATGGAATAATAAAATATCAAAAAGAAGATTAAATATTAAGAAGGTAAAAGATGAATGAGATATTAACATTATTAAATTATAGTTTTATACAAAGAGCTTTGATTTGTGGAATTGCAATTTCATTATGTGCAGCTTTAATAGGTGTTATTTTAGTTCTAAAAAATTATTCTATGATTGGCCATGGATTAGGTGAGGTTGGATTTGCTTCTTTAACTTTGGCTATAGCTTTAGGACTACCACCTTTATATATTTCAATTCCTTTAGTTGTTATAGCTTCTTTTATAATTATGTTTATTAGTCAAAGAAAAGGAGAGTCTGGAGATATTACTATTGCTCTTGTCTCAACTGGTGCGCTAGCAATAGGAATAATTATTACATCAGTTTCTACTGGTTTTAATGTGGATGTTGCAAATTATATGTTTGGTAGCATATTGTCTATGACTAAGAGTGATGTTGTTATAAGTGTTTTAATGTCGATTGTTTTAATTGGTATTTTTATTGTTTTTTATAATAGATTATTTTTAATTACTTATGATGAAACATTTGCTAAGACGAGAGGAATCAATGTAACTACTTATCAATTTTTAATTTCTTTTATAACTGCAATTATTGTTGTTTTAGGAATGAGAATGATGGGAACTCTTTTAATTTCTAGTCTTATTGTATTTCCTGCTTTTATTGCTAAGGGACTTACTAAGAGTTTTAAAGGATTAGTTATTTCGTCTGGATTGATTTCGGTAGTTTGTTTTATTTTAGGTATTATTTTGTCTTTCTTTATGAATTTACCTACTGGTGCTAGTATTGCTATTGTATATATTGTGCTTGCAGTTATAAGTAGATGTGTAAGTAAGTTTTGTAGAGGATAATAATTTATTTGTTACTTAAAAAAATTTGAGTAGAAAGGTCTGAATTTTATGGAGATTTTAGAAAGTAAGAATGTTTATTCTGGTTTTTTGAAAATGGATAAGTTATTATTAAAGATTCCGAATGGTGAAACTATTTCTCGTGAAGTAATTAAGAAGAAGAATGCTGTTTGTATTGTTCCTGTAACTGAAGATGGTATGATGTATCTTACAAAGCAACCTAGAGCTGGTAGAGGTATTGATGATTCTATAGAGTTTCCAGCAGGGCTTGTGGAGGATAGTGAAGATGATTTTTTAAGTACTGCTAAAAGGGAATTATTGGAGGAGACTGGTTGTATTGCTGATGAATTTATTGATCTTATATCTTTTTATTCTGATCCAGCTTGTTGTACGTCAGAGACTCATTTGTTTTTGGCTTTGGGTGTTAAAAAGGTTCAGGAACAGGAATTAGATTTTGATGAATTTTTGACTGTTTTTAAACTTCCAATAAAAGATGTATATCAATTATTAGAGGAAGGCCAGATTAAAGATGTAAATTCTATTATTGGTTTATTAAAATCAAAAGAATATTTAAAAAATTATAATATTTAAGGTTATTTTAAGATTTGATATATATAATAAGTTCGAAAAAGGTAAATAAATAACCTTTTATAATTTTTTTCTTCCCCAGCACCACTTTTTAATAAGTGGTGCTTTTTAAATGTACAATTTTTGCTATTGACTTTTTAGTTTTTTATATGTAATATAATAGTGTAAATTTTTTGAAGGAGATAGTACAAATGAAAAACGCTGTAAGTCTTGAGAGAGTACACACACAC
The DNA here is from genome assembly GCA_947628395.1 of uncultured Clostridia bacterium. Lineage (GTDB taxonomy): Bacteria > Bacillota > Clostridia > TANB77 > CAG-508 > UMGS1994. The sequence goes on along the minus strand of CANQZP010000024.1, from coordinate 238 downwards.
ACACACACACACACACACACACACACACACAAATAGTTGTTTAAATAATAAAATGGTAACATAGATAAAAGAGTCTATGGGTTTTGTGGTATGCAAAATCTGTGGGCTTTTTTTAATTTTCTATATAAAGATTTTTTATGCGTTTGACGACCGCTCCCAGGGATTTATTTATTTTTTTGTTGTCCTTCCCCAATGGGGCTGTAATAATGCTGCTCGCATTAAACAGCCCTCATCGGTC
>CANQZP010000023.1 GCA_947628395.1 uncultured Clostridia bacterium | reverse complement strand
TGAAAAATTTGACAAAAAAAATAACCATTTACAGTGGTTAGCTTAATTATTGTTATTTAAAAGTGTTTAAGTTCCGTGTATAGTATCAAGGTGTATGATAAAATACAGATAAACAAAAAATAAATATTACAATTATATTACAAATATATTATTTTTAAAAAACAATATAAAAATAACTTGACAATATAAAAAAAAAGATGGATACTATATATGAAAATTATACAAATAAGTTTGGGAGGAGATTAAATGGCAAACGCAGTGGTAAATAAAATATTAGATTTTTTAGGTGTAGATAATGGAGAAAATGTTGAAGATGAGGAAATGTTAGAAAATGAATATCCTTATGCATATGAGGGTACAGAGATAGAAGAACCAGAAGAAGAAGAAAGAGGAATTTTTAAGAGAAAAAATAAAGTAGTTAGTATGCCTCAACAACAAATTAAAATGAAAATTGCAAAGCCAACTTCTTTTGAACAAGCAGAAGATATTTGTATTTTATTAAGAGATAAAAATGCAATTGTTGTTAATTTAGAGTATGTTAATAAGGATGTTGCTAGAAGAATATTAGATGTTATAAGTGGTGCAGTTAAAGTTTTAGATGGACATTTTGAAAAGGTTTCTAATTCTATATTTATTGTAGCTCCATTCAATTATGATATAGTAAATGACATGACAAGAGAGGAAATAAAAAATAAGCTTTCTGTTTCATGGCTTAAATAATAGGAGGAAAAAATGATTACACCATTAGATATTGAAAATAAAAAATTTCAGAAACAAATGATGAATGGATATAATGTAGATGAAGTTGATGACTTCCTAGATGAAATTACTGTTGATTATGAAAAATTATATAAAGAAAATACTGAACTTAGAGAGCAAGTAGAAAAGTCTAGAAAAGATGTAGAACAATATAAAAATATTGAATCTACTTTGCAAAATACTTTGGTTATGGCTCAAAAAACGGCTGATGATATAAAAAAATCAGCTCAAGAGGAAGCTGATAATATTTTAAGAAATGCTAGAGAAAAAGTTCAAACTTCTCTTGATGAAATTACTAAAGAAAGTGAAACAAGAAAGAGAGAATTTTTAGAGACAAAGAAACAATTTGATATTTATAAAGCAAAAATGGAAGCTTTATTAATTTCTCAATTAGAATTATTGAAAGATATGAAGGAAGATTAAAATTATATTAGATTAAAAAAACACGGTAAACCGTGTTTTTTTGTCTTAGTCCTTTTATTACAAATGAATTAATGAATTATTACAGAGATTAAGTTTTGTTTACAATTTAGCTATTATTATTGACTTATTCTGTATTTAAAATAAAATATAAATATAGAATTATCGGAGTAGAAACATGAGAATTATTAGTGGAGTATCAAAAGGAACTCATCTAAAAACTTTAGAGGGTTTAAATACTAGACCAACACTTGATAGAGTTAAGGAATCACTTTTTAATATAATAAATAATGATATTGAAAACAGTATAGTTTTGGATTTATTTTCTGGAAGTGGAGCTCTTGGATTAGAAGCTTTAAGCCGTGGTGCAAAACTTGCGATTTTTTGCGATAATTCTAAAGAAGCAAACAAAATAATAAAGCAGAATATTGAAAAAACAAGAATGCAAGATAAGTCTATTGTTTATATTTCTGATTTTCAGGTTGCAATTCGAAATTTGAAAAACGAAAATATTAAACCTGATATTATTTTTTTGGATCCTCCATATAAAAGTAATGGTATTTTAAAATCATTAGAATTATTAGTGGATTTAGATGTCTTGAATGAAAATTCAATAATTATTGCTGAAACTGATGATAAACAAAGGATTTTAAAAGAAATAGAAAATATTAAGTTAGAGATATTTGATGTACGTAAGTATGGAAGAGTTTATCTTATATTTTTAAAATTGTAAATGTTTTAAAAATATAATATTCGAAAGGGGTTAAACATGGAAATATTCACTCTTTTAGAGACTTTAGAGGAGATTATTGAAAATAGTAAAAAATTACCATTTACTGATAAATGTGTTGTTGAAAGAGAAGTTATATTTGATCTAGTTAAAGAAATTAGATTAAAATTACCTGATGAATTAAAACAGGCTAAATGGGTTAAAGAGGAAAGAACTAGAATTATGGAGGAAGCTCAAAAAGAAGCTGACGATATTGTTAAGGAAGCAGAGAATAGAATTATTGCTATGATTGATGAACATGAAATAACTAGAAAGGCTTATGAGGAAAAAGCAAAGATTATCGAAACTGCAAATCAAATGTCTAAAGAAATGTCAGAAGGTACAAAAGAATATGCTGATGACATATTAGAAGATATTGAGTCTACGATTAATACTTTGAAATCTAATATGAGTGTTATTGAAGCTACAATGAATGATGCTTTGGAAACAATTAAAAATAATAGAAAAGAATTAAAATAAATATTAAATGAAACCAGAATATTTATGTCTGGTTTTATTATGCAATATTATGATAAACCAGAAAAAAGAGATTATTCGGCATTATGTACGAAAGATAGTTATGAATTTATTGTTAGAAAATAATAACCAGATTTCGGTAGCACATTTTAAGCAAAAATAGACCGAGTTAATCTCTTTTATTTGTATAGGAGGATGTTGTGGCAAAGAGAGGAAAAGGAAAAAGAACTAATAAAAGAACTAAAAAAAGTATGGATTTAGATTTTATAATTATTTCACTTATAATATTGAGTGTTTTATTGGCAGTACTTATTTATTCAAATGCTGGTAAAGTAGGAAGTTTTTTAAGTCCTCTTTTAGGGGGATTAGTAGGTTCTATAAAATATATAATACCAATTGCACTGTTTTTTATTGCTATATCAATGGCTAAAGAAAAAGATGAATATATGATTTCTAAATTTTCTAAATATTTAATTTTCATTTTGGCTATTGCTTGTATTATGCATATATATAATTTTTCTCATTTGAATTTGGCTGATAATATAACGTTTGAAGAAGTTGTAAAAGAAGCTTATAAACAGGGAACTGGAAATCATGGAGGAGGAGCAATTGGAGCGATTGTTGGAAGTCCACTTACTAATTTGCTAGGTAATGTTGGTGCAACTATTTTATGTATTGGTGTTGCTATTATTTCTGGTATTTATATTTTGGGCTTAAGACCTACTGAAATTTTATTGGATATGATAGATAGAGCGGAAGAGAGAAAAGAATATAAGAAAGAGGAAAGAGAAAACTTAAGAGCTGAAATGGACGAAAGAAGGGAAGAACGCAGGAATAAGAGAAGAGAGGAAAGAGAAGAGAAAAATAAAAATCGTCCTGAGCCAGTAGAGTTAGTACAAGATGAAATTGTAATTCATAATTTAGAAGAAGCTAGGCCAGAATCAAAGAAATCTTCAAAATTTAGTTTATTTAAATCTAAGAATTTTATTGATGATTCAGATATAGATGAAGAAAAAGAAACTGAAGAAATTAAGAAGGAAAATAATCCTGATGAGTTAAATAATATTTTTAAAGAAGTTCATGAGGAAAAACAAGAAAAGACAAAGGAAGTATTACAACTTGAGCATTATACTCATACTGTTGATGATGAAAATTATGAGTTTCCACCAATTGAATTATTATCTGTAGGTGGATCAAAAGGGGCAAGAGGTAGTAAAAAAGCTCTTACTGATATTGCTACTAAATTACAGAAAACATTATATAGTTTTGGCGTTTCTGCTAAAGTTGAAAATGTTTCAGTTGGACCTTCTATTACAAGATATGAATTAAAACCTGCTGAGGGTGTTAGAGTAAGTAAAATTGCTAAATTGTCTGATGATATAGCTCTTAATTTAGCAGCTGAGAGTATAAGAATTGAAGCTCCAATTCCAGGTAAGCAAGCTGTAGGAATTGAAATTCCTAATAAAGAAAAAGAGCCTGTTGCTTTGAGAGATATTTTGGAAAGTGATGATTTTACTAGTGCTAAATCTAAACTTGCTTTTGCAATTGGAAAAAATGTTGGTGGAGAAGCAGTTGTTACTGATATTGCTAAAATGCCACATGTTTTAATTGCTGGTTCAACAGGTTCTGGTAAGAGCGTTTGTATAAATACTTTGATTACTAGTATTTTATATAAGGCTAAGCCTAGTGAGGTTAAACTTGTGATGGTTGACCCTAAAGTTGTTGAGCTTTCTGTTTATAATGGAATTCCTCATTTATTGATTCCTGTTGTAACTGATGCTAAGAAGGCGGCTGGTGCTTTGGCATGGGCTGTTCAGGAAATGGTTAATAGATATAGTTTATTCGCTGAAAAAGGTGTAAGAGATATTAAAGGTTATAATGCGATTTTAGATAATGAGCAAGCAGAAGGAAAGTTACCTCATATTGTTATTATTATTGATGAGCTTGCTGATTTGATGATGGTAGCTCCAAATGATGTTGAGGATGCTATTTGTAGGTTAGCTCAAATGGCAAGAGCTGCTGGTATGCATTTAGTTATTGCAACTCAGAGACCTTCTGTTGATGTTATTACTGGTATTATTAAAGCAAATATTCCTTCAAGAATTGCGTTTGCGGTATCTTCTCAGGTAGATTCTAGAACTATTTTGGATCAGGCTGGTGCTGAAAAACTTCTTGGTAAAGGTGATATGCTTTTCTATCCTTCTGGTGTACCAAAACCTGTTAGACTTCAGGGTGCGTTTATTTCAGATGGAGAGGTTGAAAAGATTGTTGATTTCTTGAAAAAGGATGGAGAAGTTACATATAATGATGATATTTTGGAGAAGATAGAGAAGGCTAATTCTTCTGATAGGGAATTGGCAGAGAATTCTGAGGATGATGAGGCTGATCCGTTTTTAGCTGAGGCTATTGAGGCTGTTATTGAGATTGGTTCTGCATCTGCTTCTTTAATTCAAAGAAAGTTTAAGGTTGGATATGCTAGAGCTGGTAGAATTATTGATCAGATGGAGGAGCGTGGAATTATTTCTGGTTATCAGGGTAGTAAGCCTAGAGAGGTGCTTATGACTAAGGAGAGATGGGCTGAGCTTAAGATGGCGCCTAATGATGTGGAGAGTAATGAAGAATAAAATTTTTGAAAGGGGGTTTTGGTTATAGTGGGAAATAGAAGATTTTTTTCTAAGCTTAAGGATTATAATTATGTATTAGATCAACTTTTAGAAAAAAAGCGTTTCTTGGAGGATACTAAAAACCTTCTTTTGAGTATGTTTTATAAGATTGAGACTTCGTTTGATGATTATGCTAAAATAAAAATGGTGCATGTTTCTAAGAGTGAATTTTTAGAGGAGATTATAAAGGATATTGATGAGTATTGTAATTTTATTTATTTGTTAGATCCTAAAAGAGAGGAGATTCAATCTTTAAAGAGTCAAGATACTTTTGCGCTTACTGAGGAGAGGGAAAAGAAGGTTTATTCTTATCCTACTGAAGTTGCTTTATTGTATGGGATTGCTGATATTAAGCCAAAGTATTTTTTTATTCATGAGAAGTATGATTATATAAAAGATATTTTTCAGAAGTTGCTGGCAGAGGGGGCTAACTTAAATAGAACTGAGGTTATAAGAAATTTTAATGGTTGGTCTTGGGATCCTGATGGTGATAGACATATTAATTTTTTAAGTAATTTGATTTATCAGAATTTGTCTATTGTTTTTGGTGATATTTTTCTTAAGAGATGGGAAAATGATTCTTCTCCTAAGAATGATTATATTTTGGAGATGAAAAAGAGGTTAAAAGAGGGATATGATGAGAAAATAATGAGTTCGTTTTATAATTCTCTTTTTAAGTTGTTGTTTGTTTTATCTGAGGATAGGGAGAAATATAGAGAAAAGTATGATAAGTTTGTTAAAATGTATTCTGAAATTGAGAATAAAACGGAATATATCTTGAAACTTTCAAAGGAGAAAGTAAGGCATGTTAAGAGAATAGAAAATATAGATAAAATTATGGAAAGTCAGGAGTTGTTATTTCAGGAATTTAAAAGGAAAAATGAGAAATTACCTGATGAAAAAAAGTTGTTTAATATTAGTGATTTAGCTGATGTGCTTCAAAAAGAAAAAGAGATAAAGAGTAAGAGAGTAAAACAGTTAACTGAGATGGAAAAGCCTTCTAATTATGTAAGTTTAAAAAATGATTTAAAAGAGAAAATTGAAATAATGAGTGTTTTAGAGAATGATGATATAAATGTGAATGATTTTATTATTTCTTTTGAGAAAGAATTTTTAAAGTGTATCGATAAGGAGATTGAGGAAATTACTGAAAGGGATGAGTATATAGAGTTATTATATAAGCTTAGGTATTGTAAGAGATTGCGTATTGATAGTGAGACTAGGATTGGTGATATTAAAGTTCTTGATAATTTGATTTTGAAGATTATGAAAAAGATTGTTACTAAGGCATGTCAAAATAAAATTTTTAATGTTTTTAGTAGGAATATTGATATTAATTTTAATATTATTTCCAAGGTTGTTGATAGTACTATTGTGAATTTTGAGGATATTGATATTAGTTTGCAGAAGGAGGATTCCGATTTGGCTGTTTGTATTTGGGATAATGATGTTCTTGAGAAAAAGGAGGTAATTTCTTTTAATTTTGATAAAAGGGAGTTGGCTACGAGGCTTAAGAAGAAGGTTCCTTTGTATGTGTTTTAAAAAATTATATAACCATTATATTTTAAAAACTTAAAAATAAAGACTTTCTCGGCTCAATACACTCGCTATAGATTCTAACAAAAATTAAAACGAGCCTCTCGCTGTTCTAGCTTCGCTAGCCATCGCTTCCTCATTTTAATTTTTTAAGAATCTATACACTCATTCCAATCACATTCGAAAGCTTTATTTTTAAGCGTTTTTAAAATATGATAATAATATTAATCTAATATTCTAATAGTAATCATTTTAGTTTGATAGAGAGGAGAATTTATTTTATGAATATTACTTTTTTAGGTGCTGCTGGGACTGTTACAGGTTCTAATTTTTTAGTTGAGGGTGCAGGTAAAAAGTTTATTATTGATTGTGGTTTATATCAGGGTAAAGATGAAGATGAGATTCAAAATGAAGATGATTTTTTATATAATCCTGCTGATATTGATTTTATGCTTTTGACTCATGCTCATATAGATCATTCTGGTAGGATTCCTAAGCTTTATAAAGAGGGTTTTAAGGGTCCGATTTATGCTACTAAGGCTAGTTGTGATTTGTGTTCTATAATGCTTCCTGATAGTGGCCATATTCAGGAAAATGAGGTAGAGTGGAAAAATAGAAAGAGGGAAAGAGCTGGTAAAGAGCCTTTAGAGCCTTTGTATACTGCTAAAGAAGCAGCTGACTCTCTAGAGATATTTAAGCCTGTATTTTATGATGAAATTGTTGATATTGATGAAAATATAAAGGTAAGGTTTAATGATGCGGGTCATATGCTTGGTTCTAGTATAATTGAGGTTTGGATTACTGAAAATGGAGAGACTAGAAAAATAGTCTTTACAGGAGATTTAGGAAATAATGATATTCCTCTTTTAGATTCTCCTACTATGATTGATGATGCTGATTTTCTAGTAATGGAGTCAACCTATGGAAATAGGTTACATGTTAGAAATGATGATAAAGCGAGTTTATTTTTAGATATAGTTTCATCTACTTTGGACAAGGGTGGTAGGGTAATTATTCCATCTTTTGCTGTTGGTAGAACTCAAGAGATTTTATATGAGATAGATAAGCTTAAAGAAGAGCATAAGGATGATGAGGAATTTCAAAGAAAGTATGAGCAACTTATGAAGGTTCCTGTTTTTGTTGATAGTCCTCTTGCAATTTCTGCTACTGAAGTTTTTAATAAGAATACTGAGTTATTTGAAGAAGAGATTAGAGAAAAATTAAAAAATGGTGATAATCCTTTGGAATTTCCGGGACTTAGATTTACAAGAACAGCTGATGAGTCTAAAGCTCTTAATGAGGAATATTATCCTTCTATTATAATTTCTGCTAGTGGAATGTGTGATATTGGTAGAATAAAACATCATTTAAAACATAATTTATGGAATCCTAATAGTACTATTTTATTTGTTGGATATCAGGCTCCTGGAACTTTGGGAAGAAAAATTGTTGATGGTGCAGAAAAGGTTAAGATATTTGGTGAGGAAATAAGTGTAAATGCTAGAATTGAGTATATAGAAGGTTATTCTGGTCATGCTGATCAGGAATGGCTTTTAAATTTTGTTTATTCTTTTATTAAAAAACCTAATCATATTTTTTTAGTTCATGGAGAAGCTGATGCGCAAAATGTTCTAAAGCAAAAGATTGAGGAGACTACTTCTATTCCTGTTTCTATACCTGAATTTGGACAGAAGTTTGAATTAAAAGATGTTCCAAGACTAGAAGAAAGTATAGATTATAAAAATAGCGCTAAAGAAAGATTTTTAAGATTAGAGATTTTGGATAAGCTTAATAGATTAAAAGATGAGATTAATGATATGACTGAAAAGGTAAAAACCGAGAAGTTGTATAAAGAAGTAAAAGATGATGATATGCAGGTTTTGAGCAATAAGGTTAAAAATTTAGAAGAACAGATAAGAAATATTTTAAAATAAATGTAGTGAGGTTAGAAGATGAAAACGAAATATTATAATGATGCTGTTATTGGTAACAAAAACATGAGGGTTAGTTTTACTAAAAATGGGGAGATGATTAGACTTTTTAATCAAGCTCCAGATTATAAGCAGTTTTTCGAGTTTTTCCATACAGGTGTAAAAATAAATGATTCTGCTATGATTTATCTTCATAATGATATAAATAATGTTTTTAAACAATATTATGTTGAAGATACTAATATTTTAAATACTGAAATTTTAAATACTTATTTTAATTTAAAAATTATACAAACTGATTATGTTTTAATTAAAGAGAATTTACTTGTAAAGAAATATAAGTTTATAAATAATAGTAATATTGATTTAGATGTTAATTTTTTAGTGTATTCTAAATTATTTAGCAATTATAATAATGATACTTGTGGCTATTATAGAAATGATGCCTTATATCAGTATAATCATGATTTTACTGTTTGCATGTTTTCTAAACAAAAAATAAATAATTGTCAGATAAATAATTCGGAAGCAAATATTATGAATGGTGCAATTGGTGGAAAGGATTATATTGGACTTTCTGCAGATTCTAGTATTGAGTATGATATTGGAGTTATTAAGCCTGGTGAAGAAAAGGTTTTGGAACTTTGTATATATGTTAGTGATAATGAAGAAATGTCTTTAATGAATGAGCTTGATAATGAGATTGAGAGATTTAGAAAGTTAGATTTAAAAAAAGAACTTGATGATACTAAAAAATATTGGAGAAAATATTTAAAAGAGCATGATAAAATACATATTGCAGAAAAAGCTGAAAATGATGTTGTAAGTAGTATTTATAAAAGAACGATTTTATTATTCCCTTTACTTGTGAACGAGAAAACTGGTGGTATTTCTGCTGGAATTGAAATTGATGAGAGTAAAACAAAGTCGGGTAGATATTCTTATTGTTGGACTAGAGATGCTGTATTTGTTGCAACGTCTTTTGATAAAATTGGAATGGAAAAGGAAGCAGAAAAGTTTTATAAAACTTTTTGCAAAATGACACAAAGTAAGAATGGAATGTGGGAACAGCGCTTTTTTACTGATGGTAGGCTTGCTCCTTGTTGGGGTTATCAAATAGATGAAACTGCAAGTGTTATTTATGGTGTATATTCTCATTATGAACATACAAAGGATAAAAAATTTTTGAAAGATTGTTTAAAAATGTGCGAAAATGCTGTAGATTTTATCGAAAAATATGTTACTGATATGTTAGACGGAACTAATAAATTTCAAAAGAGTTATGATATATGGGAAATGTATGAAGGTACTTCTATATATTCTTTAGCAGCTATTTTTGGAGCATATTCTTCAATGCTTAAAATTTATGGCGAGGTAAAAGAATTTTTTACTAATAATAGATTAAAGTTAGAAGCAATTGCAAAGATGGAGAAGCAATTAAATAAGAGAACTAGAGAGATAAAAGATTATGTACTTAAAAATTTCTATAGTGAAGACAAGAAAAGTTTTGTAAGAAATACGGAAGATAATAGGTTAGATATAAGTATTGTTGGTACTGTTACTCCTTTTAAGATGTTTTCACCAAAGGAGAAAAAAATTACAAATACTATTGAAAGAATGAATATGACTCTTAGAACATATACTGGTGGATATATCAGATTTGAGGGTGATACATATATGGATGGGTATAATCCTTGGCCGATTGCAAATCTTTGGATGGCTAATTATTATTTGGAAACTGGTGAAAGAAAGAAAGCTAGAGAGTGTTTTGAGTTTGTAGCTAAATCTTGTTCAGTACATGGTTTTCTTGGAGAGCAAGTTGATAATGAAAAGCTTTTACCTAATTGGGTAATTGGTCTTACTTGGTCTCACGCTATGTTTATAATTGTTCTTGAAAAGTTAGTTAAGCTTGGATTAATTTAAATTCTTTAGTAATTAAAACTGAAAATGACAATGAAAGGAATCTTCTGGAAGATTCCTTTTTTTAGATTTTTGGAAAGTGTTCCTTTTGTTCTTATATAAAAAATTTTTTTGAATATATAATCTTTTTTTGGCAAAAATACCTTTAAATAGCAAATTATAAGGAGCTAGGAAAAGGTGAGAGTTTATAGAAATTTAAGTATAAAAGGTGCAAGTTTAGAAAGAAATCAGTTAAAAGAATATATGGAGAAAATTGCTTCAGAACATACAATAACAAGTTATTCTGAGATAGATACTTATCCAATAATAAAAATGAGAGAAAATTTTAAATTCATAGAGAAGACTTATGAATTATTAAATAAACATTTAAAATTAGGAATAAAAATCCATTCTGCAGGAGAGTGGATTCTAGATAATTTTTATATAATTGAAGAGTGTGTTAGAAATATCGAAAAAGAATTGCCACTTAAAAAATATAAAAAATTTATCGGAATACAGTCAGGTATGTATGAAGGATTTAGTAGGATATATGTACTAGCTAGTGAAATAGTTGGATTTACTGATTTTAAAATAACAGAGGAAATATTAGAAGAAACTTTAACAAGTTATCAAAATAGAAAAATATTAAGCATGGAAGAAATCTGGAGCATAGGTATTTTTATGCAGATAGCTTTGATACAAAATATACGAGATATTTGCGAAAGAATCTATGATGTACAGATACAAAAATATAAGGTAGAAAATATTTTTGAGAGATTAGTTGAGAATAAAGATAAAAAAGATTTAGTATTTCAAAGAAAGATTAAAGAAAAAAATATTTTTTCATATAGAGAACTTAAATATCCGTTTATAGAGTACATGTTATATAAACTAAGAAGGACTGGAAAAAAAGGAAGTAAATATATTGATGTATTAGAAGAACAAGTTAAGATGATGGGCACGACAGTATCAGAGATAGTAAGAAAAGAGCACTTTTATATAGCAACTTTAAAAGTAAGTATAGGAAATTGTATTAGAAGTATAAAAAACATAAATAGAATTAATTTTCAAGAAATATTTGAAAGAATAAATAAAACAGAGGAAATTTTATTAGAAGATCCGTCAGGTATTTTTAGAGAAATGACTCATGAATCGAAAAATTATTATAGAAATACAATTAAGAAAATTGCTGATAAAACTAAGATATCTGAAATTTATATTGCTGAAAAAGTTCTTGAATTAGCAAAACAGAATGAAAATGATAAAAGAAAATCGCATATAGGTTATTATTTAATAGATGATGGAAAACAGGAGCTTTTATTTGCTTTAACTGGAAAGAAAAAAATGAAATTAAGTAATAAATCAAAATCAAGATTGTATATTACTTCAATTTTTATTTTACCATTATTAGTAGATTTGTTGATTTCTATTAGTTTAAATTATAGTAATATAGTAAAAATAATTGTTTTCATTAGTATTTTAATTCCAATTTCAGAAATATATATAAGAATTTTAAATTATATAATTGGTAAAATTATAAAACCTAAAATGATACCTAAAATAAACTTTGAAAAGAATATAACAGAGGAAAATGCTACATTTGTAGTTATACCTACTATATTGAGTAGTATAGAAAAAATAGATGAACTTGTGGAAAAATTAGAAGTATATTATATTGCAAATAAAAGTGAAAATTTGTATTTTGCTATTTTAGGTGATTGTACTACATCAAGACAAGAAAAAGAAGAATTAGATGAAAAAATTATAGAGTATGGACTAGAAAAAATTAGAATCTTAAATGAAAAATATAATAATCAAAATATTTTTCATTTCCTATATAGAAAAAGAGTATGGCATGAAGGAGAAGGTAAATATTTAGGCTGGGAAAGAAAAAGAGGTTTATTAAACCAGTTTAATGATTATATTTTAAGAAAAGAAGATGGAGATTTTTTAGCAAATACGTTAAAAGATAATTTCTTTTCAAAAGAAATTAAATATATTATAACATTAGATGCAGATACAAATTTGGTTTTAGAATCGGCAAAGGGACTTATTGGTGCAATGGCACATCCTTTAAACAAACCAATAATAGAAAATGGAATAGTTGTAAAAGGATATGCTTTAATGCAGCCTAGAGTAGGGATAGATTTACTAAGCTGTACAAATAGTATGTTTTGTAAAATCTTTTCTGGACTTCCAGGAATAGATTTTTATACAAATGCGATTTCTAATGTATATCAAGATGGATTTGGAGAAGGAATTTTTACAGGTAAAGGAATTTATGATGTAAAGGTATATGATAAGTTATTGAGAAAGGAAATTCCTGAAAATAGAGTTTTAAGTCACGATTTATTAGAGGGGTGTTATCTAAGATGTGGCTTATTAAATGATGTTATAGTATTTGATGGATATCCAAGTAAATTTTTATCTTATTTAGAAAGAGAAAATAGGTGGATAAGAGGAGATTGGCAAATTGCATCTTGGATATGTAATAAGAAATTGACAATCTTAAGTAAATTCAAGATTTTTGACAATTTAAGAAGAAGTTTAGTAGGAATATCAGAGCTAGTAGTATTTTTTATAGCTACACTATTAAACAATGTTCCAATTATGCTTATAAGTTTAATATCAATATTAATAATGAGTATTATTGAAACAGCAAATTATATTATTTTCAAGGAAAGCACGATTGAAGGTGCTATATATGCTGATAAAAAGTTTAATAATGAAGTTACGGGGATAAGAGGATGTCTTTTAAGGGCAGTATTAGAAATTTCTTTTTTACCGACTATTGCATATAACTCTTTATCTGCAATATTTAAAACGATATATAGACTTAATAAGAAAACTAAATTACTAGAATGGACTACTTCAGAAGATATAGAAAAGAAAAGTAAATCAAATTTAGAGAGTTATTGTTTGAAAATGATTCCTAATATAGTATTAGGTATTGTTGCATTTGGATTTTTGAATCCATTTGTAGAAGTTATTGCTACATTATGGGTTTTAGGTCCTTTTATAGCATGGCATTTAAGTAAAGATAAAAAAGATAAAATTATAGTGGATTCTGAAGATAGAGAATATTTATTAGAAATAGCAAATAAAACTTGGAATTTTTTTGAGAGTACTATAATAGAAAAAAATAATTTTTTCCCTTCAGATAATTTTCAAGCAGATAGAAAAGAAAAATTTGTAGATAGAACATCATGTACTAATATGGGACTTGGAATGCTTGCTATAATATCTGCGTATGATTTAAAATTTATTTCATTAAATGATTGTATTAATTTATTAAAAAAGATGATAAGTAAAATAGAGTCTTTAGATAAATGGAATGGACATTTATATAACTGGTATAATATAAAAACTTTAAAGCCTCTTTATCCTAGATATGTGTCAACTGTAGATAGTGGTAATTTTATAGGATATTTATATATTGTAAAAGCATTTTTGAAAGAGATAAAAAATAATAGTGATTTAGAAAACAGGATAGATAGGTTAATAAAAAATACTGACTTTTCAAAATTATATAGCTATAAAAATAGATTATTTTCAATAGGTTTTAATATAGAAGAAGATAAATTAACAGATTCATATTATGATTTTTTAGCTTCTGAAGCGAGACAGGCAAGTATTATAGCAATAGCTAAAAAAGATGTTTCACCTAAACATTGGAGTAATTTAAGTAGAACACTTACAGCTTTAAATGGGTATAAAGGGCTTATTTCTTGGTCAGGAACTGCTTTTGAGTATTTAATGCCAAATATCAATATAAGAAATTATAAAGGAAGTCTTTTAGATGAATCTTCAAGATTTTTAATATTAAATCAAAAAGAATATGCGAAAAGACTTGGAATTCCTTGGGGAATTTCTGAGTCGGCATTTAATGTTAAAGACTTGAATTTAAATTATCAATATAAAGCTTTTGGAATACCAAATTTAGGACTAAAAAGAGGGTTAGAAGATGAAATAGTAGTTTCACCATATTCGACTTTTTTAAGTTTAGATTATGAAAAGGAAGAAGCGGTAAAGAATCTTAGAGAATTAGAAAAATATGGAATGATAGGTGAATATGGTTTTTACGAGGCATTAGATTTTACAAAAGAAAGATTAAGAAAAGGCGAAGATTATGCACAAGTAAAAACATATATGGCACATCATCAAGGTTTAATTCTTCTTTCTATTAACAATTATTTAAATAATAGAATATTACAGGAAAGATTTTATAGTAATCCAGAGATAAAAGCGATTGATATTTTGCTTCATGAAAGAATGCCACTTAATATTGTTTTATTAAAAGATAATAAAGAAAAAATAAAGAAGGTAAAATATAAAAATGATTATAGTGATAGAGAAATAAATTATGATGAAGATGAAAATACAAGAAGGGTAAATGTAATATCAAACCAAGAATATACTATTTATACAGACTTAAGAGGAAATGGATATAGTAAATATAAAGATATAATGATAAATAGATTTAAAGAAACAGAAAACAATATTCAAGGAATAGGTTTCTTTGTGAAGAATATAAAAGATAATAAAATATGGTCAAGTTTTGGAAGAAATAAAGTAAAATTTATGCAATCTAAAAATGAATTTACTCATGTAGAAGGAAATTTAGAGACTACTATGTTTATAACGGTAGATCCTAGTTTTCCTACAGAAATTAGAAGATTAACTATAAAAAATACAGGGACAAAAGAAGAAATATTAGAAGTGACAAGCTTTTTAGAAGCAATATTATCAGGAAAATCTCAGGATTATGCTCATCCAATATTTAATAATATGTTTGTAGAAATAGAATATATTCCTGAAGAAGAAATTTTTATTTTGAAAAGAAGAAATAGAGAATCAGAAAAGGAAAATGTATATATGGGTGTAAAGCTATGTGCTGATAGCTTTATTGGAGAAACTGAGTTTGAGATTGAAAAAGAAAAATTTTTTGGTAGGTGTAATTATTTAACACCAGAAAGTGTAAAAAAATCTACTAGATTTTCAAATATAATAAAAGATGTAATAGAACCTATTATAGCGATTAGAAAAACGATAAAAGTAAGACCAGAAGAAAAAAATATTTTAGATTTAATTATTTCCGTTTCAGAAGAAAAAGAAGAAGTGATTCAGAAAATAAAGGAGATATCAAATGAATCAGAAGTATCAAATATATTTAATTTAGCAAAGGCTAGAACAGATGAAGAAATAAAATATTTAGGAATAAATGGAGAAAAGATTGAAGTTTATCAAAAAATGTTAGGATATCTAATTTTCCAAAGTGATTTGAATAATGAATATAAAAAATATGATGATAAATATTTTATAGGAGACCTTTGGAAATTTGGTGTTTCTGGAGATGTACCAATTTTATTAATTGAGATAAAAAATATTGAGGATTTATATGTTATAGATGAAGCTTTAGAAGCATTAGAATTCTTTAAAACAAGAAATACAAGAATAGATTTATGTATTTTGAATAATGAAGAGATGAGTTATGAACAATTGCTAAGAGAAGGAATATATGATTCAATAAAAAATCATCAAATGGAATATTTATTTAATTATCAAATATTTATATTAAATCAAAAAGAGATGTCAGAGAGTGATGTAAAGGCAATAAGAAATAGAGCAGGGTTAATACTTGAAGCTAAAAATGGTGGATTAAAAGTTAATCTAGAAGAATTAGAAGAATCGAAAAAAGATGAAAAGAAAGTGCATATAGAACCTAAAGTTTTAGAAACAGAAGAACCTGAAAATAAATTAGTAAATATGGAAGAGCTTAAATTTTACAATGGAATTGGCGGATTTACTAGTAATGGAAATGAGTATGTAATTGAAGTAGGTAAAGATAAAAAAACTCCTAGGTCTTGGGCAAATATTATAGCAAATGAAGATTTTGGAACAGTTGTAACAGAGAATTTTGGTGGTTATACTTGGGATGAAAATAGTAGACTGAATAGAATTACTAAATGGAGTAATGATGCGATTCTTGATAGTCCTTCTGAAATTATTTTTATAAAAGATGATGATAAAGTTTGGTCTGCTCGGAAGTAGTGTAAAAAATACTCAAAACTACTATGTAACTCATGGAATGGGATATTCTATTTTTAAACAACTTCAAAATGAGCTATTACAAGAAATTACAGTATTTGTACCTATAGATTCAAAAACAAAAATAAATAAAATCAATTTAAAAAATTTATCAAGACAGAAGAAAAAATTGAGTTTATACTATTATGTAAGTTTAAGTTTAGGAGAAGATGAAACTAAAACTTTAGGTAATATCGTAACTAAGAAAGTAGATAATAAAATTGTTTGTAGCAATTTGTGTGAAGATGATTTTAAAAGTGAGATTATAATAACAAGTAATAAAAGGATAAGTGATTATACAAATAGTAAAAAAGAATTTATTGGAGATTATATATCAAATCCAGAAGGAATTTATAAAGAAAAATGGAAGGTAGAGTCAGATGTTAGTTATGGGAATATGGTAGCTATAAAAATTGATATAGATATAGATGAATTCGCAGAAGAAGAAGTTATAATTACTTTAGGTGTAGATAATATTGAATTTGATAGTAAAAAAGTTTCAGAAGAATTAGAAAAGGTAAATAGTTATTGGTATGAAAGAACTAACAAATTAAGAGTTAAAACACCATCAGAAACAATGAATTTACTTTTGAATTCATGGGTTATTTATCAAACTATAGTAAGTAGGTTATTTGCTAGAAGCGGATTATATCAATCAGGTGGAGCAATAGGATTTAGAGATCAACTACAAGATTGTTTTGGAATGAAATTTATAGATGTAGAGCTATTGAAAAATCAAATTAGAAAATGTGCTAAACATCAATTTATTGAAGGAGATGTTCTGCACTGGTGGCATGAGACAACAGGTAGGGGAATTAGAACTAAGTTTTCTGATGATTTATTATGGCTTCCTTATGCTCTTATAGAATATATAGATTTTACTGGTGACTATGAATTTTTAAATGAGGGAATTCCTTATTTAGAAGGTGAAAAGTTAAAAGAAAATGAAGATGAAAAATATGATTTATACAGAGAAATGCCTCAAAAAGAAACTTTATTTATGCATGCAGTAAGAGCAATAGAAAAATCTATAAATTTTGGAGAACATGGTCTTCCTAAGATAGGAAGCGGTGATTGGAATGATGGATTTAGTACAGTTGGAAATAAAGGCAAAGGAGAAAGTGTTTGGCTTGGATTTTTCCTATATGATATTTTAAATAGATTTGAAAGTATTTTAAAATATGAATATGCAGAAGAATATTTGAAACGATATGAACTTATAAAAAGAGAATTAAAGAAATCTTTAAATGCAGAAGGTTGGGATGGATTATGGTTTAGAAGGGCATATACAGATGATAAACAAATTTTAGGAAGTATTGAAGCATCAGAGTGTAAAATAGATAGTATAGCACAAAGTTGGGGAATTATTTCAGATGCGGCTGATAATGATAAAAAATATCATTCATTAAATTCTCTTGAAAATTATTTAATAGATAAGCAGACAGGAATTATAAAGCTCCTTACACCAGCTTTTAATAAAAGTAATTTAGAACCGGGATATATAAAAGCATATCCGGTAGGAGTGAGAGAAAATGGCGGTCAATACACACATGTGTGTTGTTGTTAGTACCAGTTTTTCAAAAATATTGATACTCTTAAATACATATGATATAATAGTTAAAGTAATTAAGGAGGAAACTAAGTGAAATTAGAAGATTATAAAAAAGTAGAAAC
>CANQZP010000022.1 GCA_947628395.1 uncultured Clostridia bacterium | reverse complement strand
GTCTTCAATCACTTTCTGGTGCTATGGAAAGAGGTCATGACTTAGTTTATGTATGTTATGATAATGGAGCTTATATGAACACTGGTATTCAACGTTCTTCAGCAACTCCAAAATTTGCTGATACTACAACATCTCCTGCAGGAACTGCTATTCCTGGTAAGATGCAAGTTAGAAAAGATTTATCTAAAGTTATGGCAGGACATCATATTCCTTATGTTGGTCAAACTTTAGCTATGACTAATTTCAAAGATTTATATGAAAAAGCTGAAAAGGCTATATATACTGAAGGCCCAGCATTTTTAAATGTTATGGCTCCATGTCCTAGAGGTTGGGGATATAACACAGAAGATTTAATGACTATAAATAAACTTGCTGCTGATACTTGTTACTGGCCACTTTATGAGGTAGTAAATGGTAAATATAAGATTACTTATAAACCAGCTAAAAAATTACCTATTGAAGAATTCTTAAAACCACAAAAAAGATTTAAACATTTATTTAAACCTGGAAATGAATGGATGATTAAAGAATTACAAGATATAGTAGATGCAAGATGGCAAGAATTATTAGATTTAGAGGAAATGACAAACAAAGGAAGCGAAAATTAATCGCTTCCTTTGTTTTATTTTTGGTGGCGGACATGTGTAGGGGCGGGGCTTGTCTCCGCCCGCTTTTATCTCAAAAAACAATTTTCAATCATTCGTAGGGGCGATTAAAATCGCCACTACATGTCTCCGCCCTTTTTCCCGCCTCTATTAATAATTGTACAAAATTATAGAATCGCCTTTTTTACTTCTTTTAAATCATTCCAAAAATAAATTTTCTTTTGGCTATCTCTTAGTAGAGCTGCTGGATGAAAAGTTGGCATATATTTTATTCCCTTTTTCTCAATCCATTTTCCTCTCGACTTTGTAATTGAATATTCTTCTCCTAATATTGCTTTTAAAGCTACACTACCTAGTAGAACTATAATTTTAGGCTTTACTAATAAAACCTGATTTCTTAAATAATCTAAGCAAGCTTCTACTTCATCCTTTTCAGGATTTCTATTACTAGGTGGTCTACATTTTACTATATTTGCTATATATACCTCTTCCCTATTTATTCCTATTCCTTCAAAAGCACAGTTCATAAGTTTTCCTGCTTTTCCTACAAATGGCTTTCCTTGTATATCTTCGTCTGCTCCTGGTCCCTCTCCTATAAACATTATATCTGCATTTTCATTTCCGCTTCCAAAAACTATATTATTTCTATTATTGCACAATTTACATTTTTTACAGTCTTTAATACTTTCTTTTAATTCTTCAAATGTCTGATACATTTTATTTTCCCTTCTATTCTAGTATTATATTAGCAGTACCTAATTTTCTATCTGCCTATATAAACTATATTTTATCATGATTACATACACTGCACAAGCCTGAATCGTTAAGAAAAGCATTTTGCCTTGTAGGGGCGATTTTAATCGCCCGTTTCTTCGAAGTAAGTGCAAAATACATGCCATGAGCTAAAGCTCGGGCAAATATAGCTAGCCTAATCTTGCCTAATATACAGTTTTTTTAATTATCTCTAATTTAATTCATCTAACATTTTTCTTATATGATTTTTTCTATACATTGTATCTCTATTTAATTCTTCTGTTTCCTCGTTATACAATTCTATTAGTAAATCAATATCTTTTTCCGAAATATCTTTAATACTAATAATATCATTATCATATTTTAATTTTAAATTTAATAATCTTTGCTTTTCTTTGTCCTGTTTCACCACAATTGATTCTATAAAATCTTCATTTGACTTTTGACTTATAGCATTGACTTCAATTTCTTCTTTTTCAGGAGATTTTTTTATAAAAAATATTTTTTTAAATAATTCTTTTAATTTATAGAATATATTAGGCTTATATTCTATAAGCTGATTATTCTTATTCTGCATGTGCCTTTTTTCCCTTTCCATTAGTTTTTTGGCTTACTTCTTTCTCTAGTTTTTTTGCTTCTTCATTTTTGTTTTTAGCTTCATCTCTTTCTTTACGAGCATTCTCTAATTTTCTTTCTTTTTGGAATTTCTTATACTTTTCAGATAATCTATTATATTCAAGTTCTTTTTCTTGAATACTTTTTTCATACTGTTTTAAATCATCTTCAGAATATTTTCCACATTTTTTCATTCGTTCCAGATAAACTTTTTCTCTCTCTATTTCTCGTTTCAAATCTTTTATTTTTCTATAATACTCATAATCTTTTTTTGCTCCTTCATATTCTTTCATTTTCTCATTAAGAGAATCCGAATTTTGGTCCTTAGATTTTTCTTTCTCTATTTCATTCAATATTTTTTTAGTTTTTAATCTCTTTTTTTCACATTTTTTATCTTCAATATCTTTTTCACATTGCTTATATTCAGATTTTACTTTTTGATAGTTTTTCTTCTTTTCATCTTCTATTTTTATTTTTTTATTTATAAGTTCACTTAATTCTCTCAGCACCTTCTCATATTCACTTTTTTTATTATGTAAATCTGATTTATCTTTTATAATTTCATTTTTAATATCTTTCATAATCTTACTAATGTCCTGATTTTTTGCAATTCTTAGTTTTAATTCTATTTCATGACAACCTTGATTATAATTATATTTAGATTTACTAACTGGAACATATTCAATTTTTGGATAGGCTTTCCTTAAGCAATTTATACTTGCGATTAAGTCATTCTCGGATATATGTTTAATAAAACAAAATCTACCACTAGTTTCATAACTTTCTAAATATTCTCTAGCAAGTTTAGTTTGCTCTTCTTGCGAATTACCATTTATATCGACTCTTTTTTCATTATATATTGTTCCTGTTATTTCATTTATTCCATCACTATTCCAACATTCTTTATTATAACCGTTTCTATCATACCCTTTGGCATTATATCCATCTCGGTTATATTTTTCTCTATCATACCCTTCTCTATCATATCCTTCGTCATTATATCCATCTCGTTTATATCCTTCCCTATCATACCCTGCGTCATTATATCCATCTCGTTTATATCCTCCACTATCATATCCTTCTTGATTATATCCATCTTCAGCATAATATGTTCCAGTTTTTATATTTACCCCAATAAATTCTTTAGGTCCTTTTGTAATCCAATCACCTTTAGTAGAATTTCTGGTATAATTTTCAATTTTTTCAAAAATACCATATAATCTTAAATCTCTAATATCATAATCTAAAAATATTTTATTTTTCTTTTCATTCGCAAAATCTAATCTAACTTGACGATATTTTTCACCAATCTTATAAGCCTGAATTTCACTAGTCTCACCTAAAATACTTTTAATTTCACTTAAAATACTTCCTTTTATTTGTTCTGGAACATCTTTTAGGACACTGCTTAGTGTAGTAGTTCTATCTGGTATAGTTTGATTATTTATATCTATACCATAATCTGTTAATGTTTGTAATATATTAAGTGTTTCTCTTATTGTATAATTAGAACTTTCTTTTCTTGTTTCTTTTGTTTTTTCTATATTTCTTGCTGTTTTAAATAATTCTAAAAATCTTTGTTGAGTACCTGAAACTTTAAATAATTGAACTTCATCTATCTCCTTTTCACCAGGTGGAATAATTCTATCAGGAATTTCTCTTTCAAACAATTCTATAGAATCTGCTAAATCCATTATTTTTTCGATTTCATGTATTTCTTTTTTACTTAAATTATTATTATTAATTCCATTTATATATTTTTTATATTTAGTTTGTATTTTCTTTAAATTAATAGCTCTTCTAGCTTCAACAATTACTTCACTATTACTATCTGGAAAATACCCATGTTTATTTATCCAATTAACTATACTCTGCAATCTTTGAAGATCAGATGTTGAATTTCTTTTATTTATTTCTTTATCCATATTTTGATATATATAATTATTATGAACATCAAATACAATAGGTAATTCTTCTTTTGGAATCGGATTATCTGGATCTAGAGAATATATAACTCTTCCTAATTGTTGTAAATATAAAATTCTTGAGCCTGGTCCTATTTTTCTAAGCATTATTTCTCCATTTATTCCTTCTAAATGTACACCTTCATTTAATTTATCTATTGCAAATAATAATTTTAAATGTTTTGAATTTGAATCTTCAAATTCAGATATTGCTTTAGTACTTTCAGTTTTATTTTGACCTGTAACTAGATATTGAACTTCTGGCTCTGGATCTATATTTTTTAAATATTGTTTTACTTTTTCTATTTCGTTTTCAATATATTCTTTTGGAGGTAAACCAGTTGAGTTTTGTGGTAAAAGTACAATATATCTTCCATCTTTTTTAACAATATTATTTTTAATAACATCTCCTATTCCTTGAGTATTTTCTACTTTTATCTTTTTTCTTATATCTACCAATTGTTCTTCTAGCATTTTCTTTTTTTCAGGATCTGTTTCATTCAATATCATACCTTCTATATCTGAAGTATCCTTTATAATGTCTTCCATTTCATCTAAAATATTTTTTAATTTTTCTTTCTTCTCGTTATTTTCCTCTTCTTCATACATTCTTTTAACTTCATCATATTCTTCTGATTCTGATAATGAATAATTAAAAGAAACTATCTTTGGTTCTACAACTAAATGATCTTGAATAGCGTCTATTAGATACATTTCTTTAGCCAAATATTCTCCTTTAGCTAATTCTTCTTGTGTATAATCTCCACTAAATCTTGCCAAAGTTTCCATCATATCTTTCCTATCACAATCTCGAATTGGTGTCGCAGTAATTCCTAAAATTTTAGAATCACGATTTTTATCTATTAATTGTTTTATTAATGGCTCCCATGTTCCAGCTCCTGTTCTATGTAATTCATCAAATATCATAAGATCGGAATGACTATTCTCTAATAATTTTCTTAATCCCTTTTCTTTTGTTATATCATCTCTCTGATCTAAACTTTGATAACAATACATTTTTAAATGTGGAAATACTTTACTAATATAATCTTCTATTTGATTAGGATATATTTTTCCATTTGGAGGATTTTTACCATTTAGTTCTTTGATTTCAGTTTCTGTTAGTACTTGCACTCCTAGAACATTTTTTAATATATGTCTTTTTACCTGATTTAATATTTCTATCTGTGGAGCAAAATATAAAATATTTTTGTCTTTGTATTTTAGCATCTCAGTTATTGCTACAAAAGATTTTCCTGCACCTGTTGGTAATACAACACCTCCAAACCTCTTTTTTTTGTAAATTTCATCTAAATTATCAACTGTTTCTTTTTGATAATCTCTTAATTTTATATTTGTTCCTTCTACTAAATTAAAGTTATCTTTATTTTCTAATAGTTCATCTAGTCTAAATGCACTAATTTTATTTTTTAACATAGTGTTTTTTACATTTGTAGCTATTAGTTTATCAAGTTCTTCTATTTTTGATAAGTCTTCAAAATTATATCCCTTATATCCATTATTCATTAATAAATTAATAACGTATCCTGCAATATCATTATGAGAAACTCCAACATTTTTAAATGCATTATATAATCTTTTGCAATCAGCCTTTTCTAATTTTTCAATAAGTATTTTTCTTTCTGATTCCTTCATTATTTTTCTATCTTCTGACATAGCATTCTTATATATTTTTGAAAAATCAAGTGAATCAACTATCGCTTCTGCATAATAAGTATTTTCTGTTTTTAATTCATCAGAAGTTGCTAATACTTTCATCAATCTATTTCCTAAATCAATTTCGCTTTGTTCTACAAATCTATTTAGTTCTTCTGCACTCATTTGCTTTATTTGTGAAACGATTTTTTCTTGTTCTGATTGGTTTAGCATTTTTCTATTTTTTTCATTTGCGTCGATATTAACTGATTCTGATATTTTTATTCCAACACCATTTTCTCTTCTAATAATATCTTTACTAATAACAAATCCATTTTGTGATATTTCACCTATAACATTTTCAAGTTCTTTATCATCTGAAATAATTTCTAATATTTTTGAAATTTCTTGTGCTTTTAATCTAGAGATTCCTAATTTTCTAGAAAATTCTATATATTCCTTTGCTTTTTCATAAGGAATTTTTCCTTGAGTTAATTTATATATATATTCAATATCAAATTCTTTACTTTCTAAATCATCTTTTAATAATATATTATTTTCAGATGGTCCAATTTCAATTTCTTCATTTTCATTTGCAAGTATGATTTTTTTATCTTTTTCTTTAATATCATAGCCTTTTTGAGCCAAATTTAAAATTATTTTCTCTAATTTTTTTACATTCTCGTTATTTCTATCTTTATCTCCAATTTGTTGGACTAAAGCAAACATATCTACTATTATTCTTGAAACTTTAGTAAATTTATCTGACTCTATGTCTTTATAATGTAAAATTTCAGTATTAGAAAAAACTGTTGACATTGTATTTAAATATAAGAAATTATCTCTTGTATTTTTTAAGATTGGACTAATTTTATTATGCATTTCTAAAACTGTTAATTTAGCTAATAACTCTGTAAATTTTCTTTGTTGCTCTTCAGAAAAAATTTGTTTATTTCTAAACCTAGAATATATTTTATCTTTAGTTTTTACTGTGCTTTTTCCTCTATATTTTCCTTCTGACTTTACTTTATCAAATGTTGATAAAAGATAATTTCTTATTTCTTCTGTTGATTTATCTTTTATACTATTTAAGCCTTTATATAAATCACTAGATGGATCTAACTTTGCAATTGCTTCTTCAACATGTTTTTCTAATTCTTGAAATAGATATTTTCCAGTTTCTATAAAGCTACTATCATGATTTTTCGGTATCTTTACCATTACATATTCTTGATTATATCCTTCTCCATAACCTAAAACTATATTGGCATTACTAGTCAAAGAAATACAATTTGTTTCATAACTATGATTAACTGCTTTGCAATGACTTATTACTTCTTCTACAGAAACTTGGCTATTCTCGCTAAATCTTGATTTTTCCCCAGTAGATTCTTCCCATCTTTCGCTATCAGTTCTTATTCTTTGTATTGTACCAGAATTTGAAGTAATTCCTTGTTCAATATCATTGTGGTCTCCATTATTTAATGCGCGAAAAACATAGTAGTATTCTTCATCACTTATTACATTAAAATAATTTATGCCAAAAGTTTCACTATCCATCATATTCCCCTTTTTGATATAATTATTTATTATATTATAACAAAAAAATATATTTAAATAGTAATTGTTACATAATTTTTATTGTTTTATTATATATCTGAAAAATAATTTGCTAAATTTAAGTCAAAATAATAACTGGCCCCAAAATTGTGACCAGTTTGCATACTTAAATTTTCCTATTCAAGTGTTATTAAAGCAGTACCTAATTTAAACTGTTTTCCATCTATTCTATATGAATTAATTTTATCATGATTACATACACTACACAAGCCTGAATCAATAATGTTATCCACAGGAATTCCCAAATCTGCTAATAACTTATTGTTTAATTTTATAGTATCAATGTTATATTTTTGTTTTCCATCTTTTATAGCTCCTTTTTCTATAAATTTTTCTTCTATAAAATTAAATTTTGATTCAAACATATCTTTTACATCTTCGCTTACTTCAAAATGACATTTTCGTATAGAAGGACAAATGCAAATTATAATATCTTTAGGATTAGAATTAAATTTATTTTTCATTTCACTTATTGCATTTTCTATTATCCTTTTATAAGTTCCTCTCCAACCAGAATGTACATTTGCAATTATCTTTTTAGATTTGTCATATATCAAATACAATATACAATCAGCATTAGTACTTGATAAAATAATTCCTTTTTTATTTGTTATCAGTCCATCTATATCAATTAACTCTTCTGTGCTATATGGCTTTTCTATTACTTTTACATTGTTTGTATGATTTTGTTTTGACTTTGTTATCATTCTATAATCTAGACTCAATTCTTCACAAATTACCTTATAACTATTTTTTTCTAGTTCTAAGTTTTTGTGACTAAAATTTAGATTCTCATTTTTTAATGTATAAGCATGTTTTATTCCAAGTTCTAACAAGCTATTAAATTGAATATACTCAATATTTTTTCCCTTTTTTAAAGTTATTACAGAATTTGTTTGTATCATAATTTTCCTTTCTTTAGATTAAATTTTAATTTACTTAAATACTCTAGGAACTCTAGCAGTTATACTACTCAAAATCTCATAATTTATAGTCCCACAAAGTTCAGCAATCTCATCCACTGTAATATTCTTATCATCAAATAATATTACTTCATCACCAGTATTTACATTTTCGATTTCTGTAATATCTGCCATTATTGAATCCATACATACTTTTCCTATTATTGGAGCTTTTTTATTATTTATAAAAACATATCCCTTATTTGATAATACCCTTTTATATCCATCCGCATATCCTATAGGAATAGTTGCAACCTTAGTTTTTCTCTTAGTTATGAAGCTTCTACTATAACCTATACTAAAGTTTTCTGGAACTGTTTTTATAAGAGTTACTCTACTTTTTAATGTAGCTATAGGTTTTACATCAATTTCTCCCTCAAAACATTTATCAGGTAAATATCCATATAATAAAATACCTGGTCTTACTAGATTAAATTCTGGCTCTTTAAAATTAAGAATAGCACTTGATGCAAATGCATGTATATATTTTAAATTTAAGTTTAAATCTTTCATTGTTTTTATTGCTTTTTTAAATGATTGAATCTGAGACTTAGAATATTCTATATCGCAATCAGCAGAAGACAAATGAGTATATGTACCTTCTATTTTTATATTTTTATATTTATTTATATTTGATACATATTCTTCTACTCTTTCTGGCTTTATACCAGTTCTTCCCATACCTGTTCCTATTTCTATATGAACTTTTACGTTTGACTTTTCTTTTCCTAATTCTTTTATAAAAGAATCTGAACTAATACCAATACTTAAATCATTTTCTATTATGTCTGGAATTTCTTCTTTATAACTTTGATTTAAAACAAAAATTTCTCCTTTGTAACCCATTTTTCTTAGAAAAACGCCTTCTTCTACAATAGCAACACCTACAATACTAAACATATTTAAAAAATCTATATTCCTATTTAAGTATGTACCATATCCTTCAGCCTTAATAATTGGCATTATTTCCGTATTTGAAGGCAATTTTTCTTTTATTTTTTCAATATTGTATTTAGCATTTTCTAAGCTAATTTCCATCACAGTTGGTCTTGACATCTTCTTCAAAAATCCTTTCTAAAATTTTATTAGTATTTTTCGTACTTATAAAATTATATGTATTATTTGATAAATGAGTATCAAAATTACAAATTGACTTATATTCACAATAATCACAAGGTGTTTTTTTGTTTAGATAATATGGTTTTATATCTATTTTTCCTTTTAGAATTTCTTTAGAAATATCTTTAATTAACCTTTTAATATATTTTTGTAATTTTTCAAATTTTTCTTTTTCTAAAACGCTAGATCTAGATTTACTAATGTTTCCTTCTTTATCTAAGTAAATAGGCAAATATTCTGAATAGCTACTGTTTTGAACTTTTCCATCCATAAGTTTTACTATTTCTATATCAGCAACTATTAAGCCTTTCATTTTAAACTTTTTCCTTATTTCCTTTTTTATCTCTTCATCAGATAAATTTCTGCTAGCTTTTATTATTGTATCAATTAAATTGAAATAAAGAACACCTGCAGGATTTTTCGTTTCGTCTTCTGTTAAAGCATCCATATATGTTAAAAGCTGTATCTGCAATCCACTTACAACTTGGTTTAAATCAATATCTTTTACACTAGATTTATAATCAATTATTCTTATTAAATCATTTTCAGATGTTTTTGCAATATCTACTCTATCTATTTTTCCTGTTATCTCAACATTTGTTCCGTCATCTAAAGTAATAGATATTGGGTCTAAATCTGATTTGTCTTTGAATTCTAACTCATGACCTAATACTTTAAATTTATTATTTTTAAGTTCTTCTGTTATATAATAAATTGATTCTAAAACTACTCCTTTTAGCTGTTTTGTAAGTACTCTAAATTTAGGTGAACTAGAAAAAATATAATTTTTTCTCATATTTAATTTTTCTTCTATTATTTCATATACAATATTTTTTATTTCTTCATATTCTATAGTTTTTAAGTCTAGATTTTCTTCATCTATGTATTTAAAATATTCATCAATTACTTCATGCATGAAGTTACCAGTATCAATAGAGCGAATCTTGAATTCTTGTTTTTCTTTTAGTTTTAAACCATATTTTAAATGAAAAGAAAATGGACATTTCCTGTATTGTTCTAACCTAGATACACTTGTCTTTAATTTTTTTCCATATAACTTTATGATATTTTTTTCTTTAATATCTTTTGACTTATTATCATATTCTATTGCACCTAATATTCTTTTTAGTCTTCTATTTTCATTAAAATAATACCAAGATAAAAGATTTTCTACATCCTTTTCTATTTCTTTTCCGTCTAAAAATTCTTTATACCTAGTAATAGCTTCATCTAAACTTGCATCTTTATTTGTAATAGTAAATTTAGATTTAATAACATCACTGTCTTCTTGCAATTTTGGAAAAATCTTTTTTATTTTAGTAATTAAAATAGATTTTCTTAATGCTTTTCCTTCCTTGTCAGACACAGGATATGAAAAATATATTTTATTCTCAGGCATAGAAAAAGTTTTGTATATTGAAAATTGATTTTCATAAACTTGTTCTATTGTAGTTTTTGCAAGTTCTATTTCATTTTCTTTTAAAATCTCCCTGTCTTTATCATTCAAAAATCCTTCATCCTTCATTATAGCTGGAATCACTCCATCATTCATTCCAAGTACAAATAGTGCTTTAATATTATGGGTTTTAGACCTATCCAAATCGCCATAAATTACTTGATCTAATGTAGATGGGATTTTTCCAAATTCAGTTTCTGAAAGTCCAATTTGCAATATTTTTGTATATTTTTCAAAAGACATTTTCTCATTTTCAAAAGAAATCATAATTTCGTCTAAGACGTTAAAAAATAGTGATATGCTTGCCATATATTCATTAGCAAGTTCTAATTTTTGTTGTTCTTTTAATTTCTCAGATTTTGCTTTTATCTTTTCTTGAATTTTATTTTCTATTAAGAAATTATATAAAGCTAAAGTAATATCTTTTCCTGTTTTTTTGCCAGTTAATGAATTTTTAAATTTTAAAATTGGATTAATAATCTTTTTTCTGATATCATTTAATTTTTCTTGAGTATCACAGATTGGCTCATAAGAAAAGTCTTCTTTGTACCATTTTGCCCCTCTTATTCCCCACTTATTACAATAATTTTCTAATTCGAATATTTCATCTTCTTTTAAATCTAATAGACCTAATTTTATATATGAAAACATTGAATCATGAGAAAAATTAGTTGATAAAATGTTCATAATTGAAATTACATATTTCATAAAAATATTTTGATTAATATCTTTTTTCTCATCAATAAATACTGGAATTTTATATTTATTAAAGATTACATTTATATCAGATACATAAGTTTCCATATTACCTGAAACTACTGATATATCTTTATATTTATAATCATGATTTTTTACTAGTTCTAAGATTTCTTTTGCTACATTTTCTACTTCTGAATAAGGAGATTTGGCTAAAAATATTTTTATATCATTTACATCTTCTTTGTATATTTTATTTCCATATAAATTTTTTTCTAAAAATTTAATTTCTTTTGAATTAATTCTTTTATTTTCTATACAATTTACTGGCTTATCAATTTTACATTCAATTTCTTTGGCGATTTTTATAAGTTTTTGGGCAGTTATTTTGTTAAAATAAAATAAATTTCCTTCTTCGTTTTCTTCTAAATTTAAGTCTTCTAAACATAGATTTACTGTAACTTGTTTTGCCTTTTTTAACAATTCTTTTATTATATTGTATTCTTGTGTTGTAAAGCCTGAAAATTCGTCTATATATATTAAGGAATCATTGAACATATCAGTGTTTTGTAAATTTTCATAAAGAAGTGTTAAATTATCTGATTCGTCTAAATAATTATCTTTAATTTTTTCTTGATATAAAGATAAAATTGTTTTTATTTCTTCTAATTTTAAATTCAAATATTTATTATTCTCTAGTTTTTCTTCTATTTCATCTATTTTTTCAGGGGTTATATTATGTTTTTTCAGTTCAGTAATTTGTCTTGTTACTACTTCTAAGTTTTTGTCAGGATTTCCTAAAAATTTTAGATTTTTCTTATTAGTGTCTAAAATATTATATATAATCATGCTTCTTCCTATTTTGCTTAAGTTGTCCATTTTATTTCCTATTGTTTCAAATATTACTCTTTCTGCCATTCTACTTAATGTCAATACCTCTGTATTTACGACACTATTTTTTTCTATTGTTTTTAAGAGGTTTGTTTCTGCTGAAAAGGAAAATTGTTCTGGTACTATTATGTATATTTTATTTTTTTCTTCAATTTTTTCTTTTATTTCATCTAGTATATATTTCGTTTTTCCTGTTCCGCTTCTTCCATATACGATTCGAAGGCTCATAATTTCTCCTTATATTATTAATTTAATATATTACTCTAACATACTTAATATAATATTTTTTTGCTCCTTGCTGGTCGGTGGCTATCTTCAAGGAGCAATTCTCCCAAACTGCGCGTCGCTTTAAAATATTATATTAAGTATGTTTTTAGAAAATTTTTTTATATCACTCCTTAAAGTATCGGGCGATTAAAATCGACCCTACACGACTTGTTGAATAAAAGTATGAAAATTAAATTTCTAAAAGCAGATTTAACTAAAAATTAGTTTTCTCTTCTCCAATAAAATAAATATTGCTGTGCAATTCCTGCCTTGTCCCCAAATAGCTCAAAAGCAATTTCTTTAATTTCTCTTTTATTTATTTTTGTTTCATCTTCAAATTTAATATATAAATCATTCATAACTCTTCTAACCCATACATCTACAGGGAATACATCAAATCTCTTAAGGGAAAAAAGCATTATACAATCAGCTACTTTTTCTCCAACACCATCTAATTTTAATAATTCTTCTCTTATCTCATCAGAATTATCTAATTTTTCTAATCTATCTAAGTCTACTTCTTTTTTCATAATCATTTCACAAGTTTTATGTACTCTTTTGTCTCTAAAACCTAAACCTAAATCTCTTAAATCTTTAACAGTAAGAGTTGATAATTGTTCTTTAGTTGGGAATAAATAATATTCTTTGTTATTCCAAATAACTCTTGTCCCACACTTTTTAGAGATTCTTTCAATAATTCCTTTTATTCTTGGAATATTGTTATTCGCTGAAATTATAAATGAGATGATACACTCCCATAGATCTTGATTTAAAATACGAATTCCTTTTCCATATTCTATACTTTTTTTCATATTATCATCTATTTTAGAAAGTTTAGTTTTTATTTTTCCGTAGTCAGTATTTAAGTCAAAATATTCAGTTACTAATTCTTTAATATCGCCATCACATATTCCATTTATATAAAGAGTATCATCTTCCTTTTTTACATTTAACACACCCTGTTTTATTACTCCTGTATAGCTTCCATCATCTTGTTTTTCCCATCTAAAACACTGTCCACAATCAAAAATATGAGAAAGCTCAAAATCTTTTATATTTTTTAATACATATTCTTGTTCTTTCATTCTTTTTACTTCCTTTTATTTTTTCTTAAGTTTAATACATTTTTATATCTTTTTCAATAAATATTTATCTTTTTAGGAAATTACATTTTTCTAGTTAATACATTTTGTGTTTTTTATTTGAAAATACTTATATTAACTAGTATCTAATTGTCACATTTAATATATTTCCCTTCTATGACCAATCTCTAAAACTAAAACTATAATTTTTTCATCTTGAATTTCACATATTACTCTATAATCCCCAATTCTATATCTCCATTGACCTGACCTATTCTCTACTAAACCTTTCCCATGTATCCTAGGATTCTCACACCCTTCAATATTTTTTTCTAACCAACCAATTATCAATGCTGCTATACGTTTATCTAACTTTTTTAATTGTTTTGCAGCTCTTTCTGTGAATACGATTTTATATTTCATTAAAGCCCCAACTCCTTTTTCATCTCATCCATTGTATATGTCTTAGAATTTTCCTTATATTCATCAATTGCTTTTTTATAGCACTCTAGATCATATTCATCTTCAATTTTTTCCATTACAGCATTTCTTACTAAATCAGATAATGAAATATTGTTCATATCTGCATATGCCTTAATTAATTCAATCTCTTTATCATTTAATCGTACTGAAATAGTCATAATATATCAACTCCTCTCATTTATATTGTATTACATTGTATTACAATAGTCAATATTATTATACTATTTTCCAATAAAATTATGCACAAAATTAGGCATCCTGCACATAAAAATTCAGTGCATAAACTTTTTCTAAAATTTACACACTGAATGACACACTATCTTCTTCATTCGCCTTTTGTCACATTGTATTTTAACTATCCCTTATACTCTCCACCATTGATATGCATAACCTGACCAGTTACATAAGACGAGTCCGAACTTGCTAAATAAATAAAAAGAGGTGCAATCTCATAAGGGTGTCCAGCTCTTCCCATCGGTGCATCAGAACCAAGAGTTGGTATCTTTTCAGCCTCCCAGCAAGCAGGTTGAAGTGGAGTCCAAAATACACCTGGAGATACAGCATTAACTCTAATATTCTTAGAAGCTAAATTAGTCGCAAGCGACCTAGTGAAACCAACAATAGCACCTTTACTTGTGACATAATCAATTAGTTCTGGCTCTCCTTTAAAAGTAGTAATAGATGTAACATTTATAATACTTGCACCAGGGCATAAATGTTTCAATACTCTCTTAGTTAAATAAAACATTCCATAAATATTCGTTTTCATAGTTAAATCAAACTGCTCATCAGTTATATCTAATAAACTTTTTTGTTGATATTGAACACCAGCATTATTTACTAAAATATCAATTCTACCAAATTTTTTCATTGTTTCATCTACTATTCTGTCACAAAAACACGTATCTTTTATATCACCTTCCATTAGTACACAAGTTCCACCAAGCCTCTCTATAAAGGCCTTTGTTTCTTCTGCATCTTTTTTCTCATTATAATAAACAATAACTACAGTTGCTCCCTCTTTCACAAAACCTACTGCTACAGCTCTACCTATCCCAGAATCGCCACCAGTTATAATAGCAACCTTATTCATTAGTTTTCCACTACCTATGTAATACGGATTATCAAATATAGGCCTTGGTCTCATTAAGTACTCCATACCAGGTTGAACATCTTGCTGTTGAGGAGGAAACTCTAACTTATAATCTTTACAAATTAACCCATATCCATTATCATTTACGCACTTCAAGCCATAATCATCCTGCCCGTTATTATTAGAAGTATAATACTTATAATTCATTTTTTTCACCTCAATTATTTATATTCAAAATAAACAATTAAGTGATTATTTTTTCTACATCATGACGAAATTTAGTATACTTCCTTAAACCCTAACCCATACACATCCCTTGCATCTGTAATTATCAAAAAAGCCTTTTCATCTATTTTAGCCACAAGTTCTTTTAACTTCATAATATCTCTTCTCTTGACTACACACATAAGAATTAATTTTTCCCTGTCAAAATACATTCCTTTTCCATAAAGCCCAGTCGTTCCTTTTTTTATGAAAATTCCAATTTGCTTAGATATTTCCTCTGATGAATCAGAAATAATATATACCATTTTACTAAAATTGATACCTTCAAAAACAATATCAATCATTTTTCCCATAATATATATTGTAATTGCAGAATATAGTCCAATCTCTATTTCACCAAAAACTATTAAATTCAAAAAGACAATCGCTCCATCCACTCCAACTAATAAATTACTTGCACTCAGTGTTTTACTAAAACTTTGTACAAGTTGTACAATTAAATCAGACCCACCTGTAGCATTGTTAGCTTTAAAAACTAAAGAAGTTCCAATTCCTATTAAAATTCCGCCATAAATTGAAGCCAAAAATCTGTCATCTGTAAAAGCATTTATTCCTTCAAATAAATCTATAAAAATAGAAAGAGAAATTGTACCAAATATTGTTTTTAATAGAAAAGCTTTACCGATTCTAAAAAATGCAATAATAAAAAGTGGAATATTTAATAATATAACTGTTGTTCCTACAGGTAAGTTAAATAAGTAATAAAATATTGTAGCAATACCAGTAAAACCACCTGAAGACAATTTATTTGGCAATAAAAATCCCACTGTTCCAAAAGCTATAATAATAGTTCCTAAAATTGTATATATAATTTCTTTAAACAATTTCTTTTTCATAATAAAAAACACCTTTACTACTAGTATTGGTGCTTTTTTATCAATTTATACATTTTCATTTTCATCTAAAAAGTCTGTATATTTTTTTAATATATTTATTTTAATGTCTTCATTTTTTATTGAAAAATCCTGTTTTATTTTTACATCTACATTGTAATATTCTTTTAATTTTTGAACATTTTCTTTCTTATATCCTACTACATTATCAACATTTTTAGGATTTGTTATAATTTCAACTTCTTTTACTTTTACATTATAAGATTTAATTTTATTTACTATCATATCATAACACATACTTGATTCTACTAATTGTCTGAAATTTTCACTATAAGGTCCACTTACAACTTCACTTGATTTATTCTTTTTAGAATCAGAAATCGTATCTGTATTTTGAAGCCCTATTCTTATAACTTTTATATGTTTTTTTCCAAAGAAATAACAAAGTTCTTTACATCTTTCAACTGCTTGACTTAAGGAAAGTGGTTCATAAGATCCATCATTATATTCTTTTTCAAGCTCTGTTCCTTTAAGTACAAGTACAGGATAAATCCTCATAATCTTAGGTTTTAATTTTGCCAAAGCTTTAGCTGTATTTATCTCATCTAACATCGTACTTTCTGGAAGTCCCACCATCATCTGATGTCCTAAAACAAACCCATGCCTCCTTATTAGTTTAGAAGCACTTTTTACATCTTCAAAAGTATGTCCTCTTTTACATTTTTTTAGGATATAATCATTAGCTGATTGTACTCCTAACTCTATTGTTCTTACTTTATATTTTTTCAATAACTTTAGTTTTTCTTTATCTATGTAATCAGGTCTAGTTGAGACTCTTATGCTTTTTACTTTGTTTGCTCTTATATATTTATTGGCAATTTCTAATAACTCAATTTGCTTTTTGGTATCAATTCCAGTAAAACTTCCTCCGAAAAAAGCAATCTCAACTTCTTTTTCTTTATTTTTGAAATTTTTCAAATAATATTCAATTGTTTTTTTAACATCCTCAGGAGTTATATCTTTCATTTGTCCACTAATAGTTCTTTGGTTACAAAAAGTGCATTGATTATTACATCCTAAATGTGGTACAAATATTGGGATAATATAATTTTGTTTCATTACACCCTCCTTATTTATAGCCTAGCGCATTTTTAGCTGCTTGCATTTCCGCTTCTTTTTTACTTTTTCCTATTCCTTCTGCTAATTTTTTGTCATTACAACTTACTTCAACAGTAAAACTTTTATTATGATCAGGGCCTGTCTCTTTTATAACTTCATAATGAATTTTTACTTCTCCATGTACTTGAAGCTTTTCCTGAAGCACTGTTTTATAATCCTTCATTCCTACATTTTTACTAGCAATTTCAACTGCTTCAGATAAATTACTTATTATAAATTTTTCAGAATTTTCTAAATTACTATCTAAATAAATAGCTGCAATTAAAGCCTCTACGCTATCTGCTAATATTGCCTTTTTACTGTTTTGTGATGCTCTTTCACTTTTACCTAAATTTAAGAAATCACTAAAATTATGCCTTTTAGCTACCTCATATAAGCTATTTTCGCAAACAACATTAGCTCTAACTTTAGTCATTTCTCCTTCACTAAGTGAAGAATAATTATTAAATAAATACTTACTCATTACAAACTCTAAAATACTATCTCCTAAGTACTCTAACCTTTCATTGCTCTCTACATGATTTTCATTTGCATAAGATGTATGTGTAAATGCTTTATTTAATAATTCTTTATTTACAAAAGAATATTCTATTTCTTTTTCTATATCTCCATAATTCATTTTTTTCACCCCCTTTTTCTTTCTTAATTTTATAATTTTTTCCTTAAATTTACAAGCTTTTTTATTAAATTGTAAAAAATTTGAGATAGGCATACGGCAATGTCTATTTAAGTTAACAAAGCAAATTTAAAAAAAGCAGTATAATAATTGATTTTAAAATAGCTGCGCAGCGACCAAACGAGCCTGATTTTTTCAGGCGAGTGCGATTGAAGCAACTTACAGATATTTTTGTA
>CANQZP010000021.1 GCA_947628395.1 uncultured Clostridia bacterium | reverse complement strand
CCCTCAAGGATTCGAACCTTGGACCCACCGGTTATGAGCCGGTTGCTCTGACCAACTGAGCTAAGGGCGCATTGCTTAACGCATGATTAATTATACTTGATGTATTTTTATATGTCAATACTTTTTGAAAAAATTTTTTAATACAAAAAAAGAACTAAAAACCTAGTTCTTTTTTTGCATATTTTTTTTCAATTTTATAATTTGTTTTCTCCTCTACCTTCTGGTAGTGCAGGCATATCTAATACTACTCTTATTTTCATAATATATCTTATAGTTCTAACTAGTTTAGAATTTTTAATTCTTTGCCATAATGATGGTTTTACTTCAAAAGTAGTTTGTTGTAAATAAGATTCATCTATCAATTCTTCGTCTTGTACAGGTTGCATATGTCTACCCTCATTCTTCTTAGCAAAGAATGTTCCAGCAGATACTTTTTCTGTTTTTAACTCTTCTTGAGTGGAAATTGTTTCTGGTGCTGGTGCAAATTGTTCAACTGGAGCTGGAATATATTTTAATGCTTCAGCAATTTCTATACCTATAAAACTTAATGCTTTAGATTTATCTTCTATTCTTTCCATGTCTATTTCAATATGGAAATTAGATTCTAGATTTTTTATTCTAGCTTGAACTAATTTTATAGCAGATTCTTTTTCTTCTTTATCTCCAGTAGCTACTAATGTTAAAGCTTCTGATATATCTTCAGTGAATTTTTCACTACAACTATCAACTACTTCTTGCCAATCTTCTGCTTTATTTTCTGCTTTTCCTAAATATTCTTTTAATTCATAAGCTAAACCTATATTTTTTTCTCTTTGAATTATTAATTCTTCAATCTTTCTAGTATTGTCTTCAAATTGATTTGTAGCAAATTCTACTAAATCATAAGCTGCTTTATATACACTAACAGGAAAATTCTTTTTCTTAGGATATTCAACTAAATAAGTTTTTACAGAATCTACTAAATCTTTAAAATAAGAATCTTCTTCTAGTTGAACTATCTGTTTTTTACTGTTAGGATTTATCATTTTTTGAATTTTTTCTATATTAGATAATATCTTTTCTTCCGTGATTACCATCCTCACGTTTACTATGCCTGATTTATTGAACATATTGAATAAAAATGACATTGTAAACATTACCTCCTTTGTATTTCTTCTTATACTACTATTATTATACTGAGTTTACGGAAAAAGTACAATTACTTTTCCATATATTTTTTGTTACGTTTTTGTAACATTTTGATGTTTTTTTCTATTTTTGTAATATTTTTGCAATTTCTTGGTGTCTTTTTACTTTTTGCGTAGTAGTTTTTATTAATTCTTCTTCTGTTATAATTAAATTTCTTACATATTTATAAGGTGGCATATTTTTATTTATTTTCTTTATTTCTTGCCAAATATATTCATAAATTTCATCTTCTTTTTCTAAATTTAAACTTTCTTTTAAAACTTCTTTATCATAAACAACTTTTACAGCTATTGTTAAATCATCTTTATCAGTCTCAGAAGGAAGTCCATATACCATATTTTCTTTAACACCTTCTATTCTACTTATCAAAGTTTCAATTTCTTCAGGATAGATATTTTTTCCATTTTTTAATACTATAACATCTTTTTCCCTTCCTGCTATAAATAAATATCCATCTTTATCTAAATATCCTAAATCCCCTGTATAAAACCAGCCATCTTTAAGAGCATTTTCTGTGGCTTCCTTATTTCCGTAGTATTCTATCATTACTGAATCACCTTTAACTACAATTTCGCCAATTCCTTCTTCATTAGGATTTTCAATTTTTAATTCTATACTAGGAAATACTTTTCCAACTGATCCGATTCTTGTATATTTGTCATTTCCAGCAGCTAAAACTGGAGATGTTTCAGTAAGGCCATATCCTTGTACAGTTCTAAATCCTAAATCATTAAATCCTCTTTCAACATCTTTGTCTAGTGCTGCTGCACCATTTACAAATAGTCTAACTTTTCCACCTAAAGTATCATGAATCTCTCTAAATAATTTTTTCCTTAAGTCTATATGGAATTTTAAGAAAAATTTACTTATTTTAATTCCTTTTTTTAGCTTTTCTAATTTTCCTTTTTTTTCTACAGCTTTTATAAGTTTCTTGTACATATTTTCAAATAAAATTGGTACTGAAATCATTACAGTTACTTTATATTCTCTTATATTATCTGCAATATGTCTTATTCCTTCACAGTATGCTATACAAGTTCCTTTATATAGAGGATACAAAAAACCTACTGTAGATTCAAAAGTATGATGTAATGGTAAAAATGATAACATAGTATCTCTTTCATGAATTTCAATTACTGAAGCAATATCCATTAAATTAGTACATATATTTTTATGTGATAAAGCAACTGCTTTTGACATAGAAGTTGTTCCAGAAGTAAATAACATTATTGACATTTTTTCATTATCTATTTCTGCATCAATAAAGCTTTTATCTCCCTCATCTAATAATTTTTCACCTTCATCCATTAATTCATACAAAGAAAAAATATCATTTTCTTTTTTCTTTAAATCCATTGATATAAATGTATTAACTTTTGCAAATTTTTCTTCTCTAATTTTTTTCATTATTTCATCATACTTAGCTGTATAAATAATTGCATCTACTTCAGAACGTTCTATTAAACTTCTTATTTCGTTTTCTGGTAATGATTTATCAAGAGGAACTACTAGAGCTGTTCCACAAACTACTGCTAAATATGATACTGCCCATTCATATCTATTTTCACCAATTATAGCGATTTTTTTATCTTTTAATCCTAAATTTATAAGTGCTGTACCTAAGGAATTTACTTGTTTTACAAATTCTTTATAGGTTATTACTCTAAATTCATCTGGATTTTCTGTTTTAAATTTAAATGCAGGTCTATCAGCAAACTTTTCTTCTGATTTTTTTAGCATATCTTTAATATTTTCAATTTCTATATAAGAATGTATTCTTTCATTCATAAATAATTTCTCCTATTTTTTTAACCCATCTATATATACTTCAAATTCTTGGCACATATTTTTTATATCTAATTCTTTATTTGTTTTTATCTTATATATAAAACTTGTAGAAGTTAAACTAAATATTTCAGAAGCGACTATAGCTGTATTTCTATCTTTTAATTCTCCTTTTTCTATTCCCTCTTTTACAACTTCTTCTATCTTATCAATATAAGCTAATATGTATTTTTTACAAGTATTGTTTCTTTCTCCACTTCCCCATAGTTGTGATAAATAAATTGTAATTAGACTTTCATATTTAACAAGTACTCGAAGTTGTAATAAAATAATCGCTCTTATTTTATCTAAGGAATTATTTAATTTAGATATTTTTATTTCTATATTATTTATTAATAAATTCGTACCTTCTTCTAGTAAGAAATTAAATATTTCTTCTTTACTAGAAAAATGATAATACAATGTTCCTTTAGCTACTCCAACAGTAGCAGTAATTTCTTCTACACTTGTAGCGTCATAGCCTTTTTCCGCAAAGAGTTTCATTGATGTTTCAAATATTTTTCTTTTAGTTTTATTCATTAATATCAATCACCTTTACTACTAAATATGTATAATTATATCTATTAAATTTTAAATATGCAATAGTTTTGTAATATTTTTGTTATATTTTTTATACAAATTTAATGGTAATTTTATTTTTAACACAAAAAGTCGCACATTATAGACGTAAAGGATATTCAAAATCTTTTTCACATCCAAAAATGTGCGCATTTAAAATAAATATTTTATTATTTACTCTTTACAACCTCTATTGCCTTATTTAACCAAACATCATTATTCTCATCTTCTTCTGATTCTTTTTCATCTATTTTTACATCAGGTTCAATTCCTACTTTATTTATCTTATTTTCTTTTGGAGTGAAATATTCACTAGTAGTTATTTTTAAAGCTCCCCCTAATACATCAGTAATTACACTTTGAATAACACCTTTTCCAAAAGTGTTTGAACCGACTATTGTAGCTACTTGATAGTCTTTTAAAATTCCGGTTAATATCTCTGATGCACTGGCAGAATATTCATTTACTAGTACTACTACTGGCATATTTATTACCTTATCAGTTTCAGATTTTTGATAAGATTTTTTACCATTTTTATCTTCTGTTACTAATAATGTTTTATCTTTTTCTACAAACATGTCTGCAATATTTAAAGCATCTATAACATATCCGCCTGTATTATCTCTTAAATCTACAATTAACTTATTCGCACCTTGGCTCTTAAGGCTTTCATAAGCTGACTTAAATTCATTATAACTAGTTTCTGTAAAAGAATCAAAATCTATATATCCAATATTATTTTCAAGCATTTTTGATTTTATTTCAGAAACTTTTATATTTTTTCTAACTAATGTAAATTCCAATATTTCTTCTTCTCTTTTTACTTTTACATTTACTTTAGTTCCGTCTTCACCTTTTACTTTAGAAGATATATAATTAAGTTCTTTTCCTTCTACATTTTCCCCATCAACTTCAATTATTATATCACCAGCTTTTATTCCAGCTACCTTTGCCGGTGAATCATCTCCTATTACACTTAATATTACAACTTCATTTGTATTTTTTAATTGTGCAATATATACTCCTATTCCTATATATTCTGACAAACTAGAATCTAATTGGTCCCATTCATCTTTTGTCATAAAAGTTGTATATTCATCACCTAATCCTGATACATATCCTTTTAATGCAGCTGCTTCTAATTCTTCATCATTTATATCCCCTTTATAGTAATTTGATATATATGTTTTTAATACATCTAAATTTTTTGCAATATCTTTGCTTTCCTTGTAAGTACCTACTAAAGCACCACTTTTCTCTAAATAATGATAATACCCAAAAAGAGTAAGTGAAAATGTAATAGATGCTGTTAATAATACAGCAATAATTATTTTGTATATTTCTATCTGCTTTTTATCTTTATCCAATTTTATTGCCTCCTAAAATTCTATAATTATCCCCCAGTACAACTGGGGGATAAGATTTTTTTTAATATTTTACTTTTCTATGGTAAATATGGGAATGGATTTACTGGATAACCTCCTACTAAAACTTCAAAATGAAGATGATCTCCTGTAGAATTTCCTGTTGAACCAACTATTCCAATTACTTGACCTTGTGATACTGTTTGACCTTGTGATACTGTTCTTGAACCTGCACGCATATGTCCATACAAAGTCATTGTTCCATCATGGTGATTTATAACTACATATTCTCCATAACTTCTGTAACTACCATTAGGATTCCTTAGAGCAAGTGATTTTTCTACTGTTCCAGATTTAACCGCAACTACACTTCTTCCAGTAACATTTATATTAATATCAACACCAGTATGTCCTCTATATGATGGATATGTTTTATTATTTATATTAGCTCTTGAAAGTCCTGCTACTGGGAATATGTAACCAGAAGAACTTGGTGTAGAAGGTACATAGCTTTGACTTCCTCCACTAGAAGCGCTACTTTTTCTTCTTGCTTCTTCTTCTGCTGCTATTTTTGCTAATTCTGATCTAATTGCTTGTTTATCTTTTTCAAATTGAACAAGATCAGCTTCTAATTGTTTTTCTTCTTCATTTAAATTTGCTACTTTAGCTGATTTATCATTTTTTATTACTGTTAACGCATTTTGTTTTGCCACTTGCTTTTCTTTTGCTGATTCTAATTCTTGTTTACTTGTTTCTAACTGTTTCTTTGTTTCTTCTATTTCTTGTTTAGTTTTCTTTACTGTTTCAATAAGCTCAGTATCATGTTCTGCCAATTCTTCAATTAAATAATAATTTGATATGAAATCTGTAATTCCTGTTGATCCTAATAACATATCCATATACCTCGTAGGACCTGCTTCATATAAAGCTACTAATCTTTCATCTAATAATTTTTGTTTAGAATCTAAATCTTTCTCTGTTTTTTCTAACTTTTCGGTAGTAGTTGTTATATTATTTTGTATAGTAGTAATTTGAGTATCCAACTGGCTAATTTCAGTCTCATATTCTGATATTTGCCCTACTAATTCTTGTACTTCTTTCATCATAGTTGATGTTTCTTGTTTAATCTCAGTAATTTCAGATTGAGTTTCTTTTATTTTCTTATCAGCTTCTTCGGACTTATTTAATAATTCATCTTTTTGAGCTGCATAAGAAATTATAGTATTTATTCCGAAAGCTAGTATACTTATTATTATGAGTATTAAGATAAATTTAGAACTTGTTTTGCGTTTCATTTTTACAACCTTTCCTCCTAATCTTTAGTTTTCTTCTTCCTCATTTTCTGAACTTGTTATAAAAGGCATAGGATTTTGATACTGACCATTTATTCTTACTTCAAAATGTGCATGTGGCCCTGTCGAATATCCTGTAGAACCTACTTTTAATATTGGTTCACCTCTTTTTACTTCTTGTCCGAACTTTTACTAATATTTCTGAGCCATGTGCATATAAAGTAGATACTCCTCCTCCATGATTAATTAAAACCATATTTCCATAAGCTGAATTCATTTCTGCTTTTGCAATAACTCCATCATTAGCTGCAACAAAATTTGCTCCCAAAGGTGCCAAAATATCTACTCCTGTATGCAATTTATAAATACCTGTAATAGGATGTGTTCTCATACCATATGGAGAGGTAATTTGATTATAGCCTGGGACAGGCCATTCCATCTCGCCACCTACATAATCAATTCCTATATTAAGATTTGCAGCAATTAAAATTTCTGATTCTACTCTTTTAACTGCTGTTTGATACTCTGCTATTTTTTCTTGTATATCTTTTTCTTCTTCTGTTAACTGACTAATATAACTATTTTTTATTACACTCATATTTTCAAGTGAAACAGCTTTTTTTTCTTTACTTTCCCTTGCATCAGTTAATTCTTTCTTTGTCTTTTCTAAATTAAGTTTACTTATTTCTAATTCATCTTTATTTTTCTTAACTGTTTCTAATAATTCTGTATCAGAAGTAACTATTTCAGATATCATGTAATAATTTGATATAAATTCGGTTATTGATTTTGAAGTTAAAAGTATATCTAAATAATGTGTTTGTCCTGCTTCATACATCGCTACTAATCTTTCTTCTAGCATTTCTTCTTGTTTATTAAATTTTTCTGTAACGATTTCTAATTCATCTTCTGTAGTCTCTATTTGTTTTTTTAATGTTTCTTCTTGTGTAGTTAGATTTTCTATTTCAATTTGTTCTGTAACTATTTTATCATTTAATTCTGAAATCTCATATACTAAACTCGAAAGGTCTTCTTTTACTACCTCTAGTTCTATATTTGAAGCTTCAATTTGAGTTTCTAGCGCATCTTGCTGGTCTCTCAAACTATTTACATTTTCTGAAAAAGAGTAACAAGATAAACAAAATATAACTAATATCATAAAACCTAACACAAGAAAAGCTTTAATTAAGTTTTTTTTCATTTATCTCCTCTCCTTTAATTTTAAACTAAACTTCTAAGTATCTCTTCATTGATATAACGCTTCCTAAAACTCCTATTCCTATTCCTAATACCATGTATACTATAAGAATTAAAACAAACATATCACTAAATTGTAATAGGCTTATTCCTAGATTTAAGTTTAAAAATACTTGAATTATCTTTGTTG
The DNA here is from genome assembly GCA_947628395.1 of uncultured Clostridia bacterium. Taxonomy (GTDB): domain Bacteria; phylum Bacillota; class Clostridia; order TANB77; family CAG-508; genus UMGS1994. Next base: position 11,238 of record CANQZP010000021.1, on the reverse strand, counting down.
ATACTAATTGATATATTCCAGCAATAATAGATATTGTTATTAGTGCTGATAATATTCCTATTATAATACCTTCTACAATAAATGGCGAACGTATAAATGAATTAGTCGCACCTACATACTTCATAATAGAAATTTCTTTTCTTCTAGCATGAACTGTTAATTTTATTGTATTTGATATAATAAATACTGATATAAGAATTAGTAATACTAGTATAACACCTGTAACTAATCTTATTCCATTAGCTATTTTTATTAAAGCATTTATTGTATCATCACTACTTGTTATTTTCTTTACATATTTTGTACCATCAATTTCAATTTCTTTTATCTTAGATTGTACTTCTGCACTCTTCTGCAAATCATTCAATTTTACTACAACAGAATCTGAAAAAATATTGTTATCCCCTTCATATCCTTTTAATAAGTCTTTATTATCTTTTAGTCTTTCTTTCATTTGGTCAAGGGCTTGCTGTTTTGTAAATATTTCTGCAGTACTTACTCCGTCTATAGTACTAATTACATTTCTAACTTCTTCAACTTCATCTTCAGTAGCTTCATTTATAATAAATACTTGTATTCCTTGTTCTCTTTCTATAGTTTGCATTATATTGTTTACATTTTGCCCTATTACAAAGAATATTCCAAACATAAACATTGTACAAACCATAATTGCTATTGATGCAATAGTTGATTTCTTATTTTTAAATACATTTTTTATTCCTTCACCTATATGATAACTTAATATATTATATCTCACCGTAACCACCCTTAATATCATCTCTTATGATATTACCTTTATCAATTTGTATTACTCTTTTTTTCATATTATCTACAATATCTTTTGCATGTGTTGCAACTACTACTGTTGTTCCTCTTAAATTAATATCATTTAATAAATTCATAATATCCCAAGCAGTTTCTGGGTCTAAGTTTCCAGTAGGCTCATCTGCTATAATCATAGATGGATTATTTACTAGTGCTCTTGCTAAAGCTACTCTCTGCTGTTCTCCACCAGATAGTTCGTTTGGATACATTTTTGCTTTAGCACTAAGTCCTACTAGAGATAGTACCATAGGTACTTGTCTTCTAATATGTCTTGGTGTTGCTTTTACTATATACATAGCAAATGCAACATTTTCATATACTGTTTTATCAGGAAGTAATCTGAAATCCTGAAAAACAACTCCCATACTTCTTCTTAAAAATGGAACTCTTTTAGGCTTTAAAAAAGTAGTATCTTTTCCATTTATTATTATACTTCCTCTTGTAGGTTCTTCTTCTTTTAAAATTAGTTTTATTAATGTTGACTTTCCTGAACCAGAAGCCCCTACTAGAAAAACAAATTCTCCCTTATCTATTTTAAAATTAGCTTTATGTACTGCTTCTGTTCCTGTTTCATAAACCTTACTTACATTTTTAAATTCAATCATCTTTTGCTCCTTAATTTTTAGTATATATATAATTTAAATAAAAGTATCCCATAATATATACATTATCATGATACCAATAATAAATAATAAATGCAATAGAAAATTTTGAAAATTTTGAATTTTCTAATACAGGATAATAGTTTATTTGAAAATCACTTAAAAATAAAGCTTTCGAATGTGATTGGAATGAGTGTATAGATTCTTAAAAAATTAAAATGAGGAAGCGATGGCTAGCGAAGCTAGAACAGCGAGAGGCTCGTTTTAATTTTTTCTAGAATCTATAACGAGTGAATTGAGCCGAGAAAGCCTTTATTTTTAAGTATTTTCAAATACAGTAACATATTTAAAGAAAAAAATTTGACACTTTTATACATGTCAAATTTATATCAAATTCAATTTTTCATCTACATATTCATTACCAATCTTTCTTAATTCTTCTAATTGCTCTTTAGTTTCACTATTTGCATTTTTTATCGTAGAAAATAACTTATCAATAAGGTTTTCCTTTTTTACTAATTCAAAAGAACAATTAAAATTCAAATCATAAATCCATCCAATAATTGAAACTCTTATATCTAGCTCTGATTTTCTATCACTATTTAAAACTTTTCTTTTATTTTTTACACAATCAAATACCTTTTCTGATATTATATCTTCATCAGTTAAAATAACATCCCTATTTATCTTTATATAAAAATTATCTATTTTATCACTATCTCTTATTAGCTTTGCATGTAATAATTCTCTTTCATTAAAATCTTTTTCATTTATTTCATACTTATTATGATTTTTTATTGCTTTTATTATAATGTCATCATATTTATCAGTTTCAATAAATTTTCTTATATAATCATTTTCTAATAAAATTTGTGCACCTAAATCACCATGGTCAACAGTTAAATAATCTAGATAACTATTATATCTTTTTAGCTGTTCAAATCTTCCTATATCATGAAGTAGTGCTATCAATTTTGCAAGCTCAATATCTTCTACTTCTAGGTTCAAACCTTTAGCAAGCATTTCACTTGTATTTACTACAGAATATGTATGTTTTATCTTCCTTTTAATATTTTCATTATTTAAATCAAACTCAGATACATATTTTTTCATTTCATTTTCTGCTTTTAGAAAATCAACCATATTTATTTTATTCTCCTAATACTTTTTCAATTATATCATCTTTTGTAATTTTAAATTTTTTCATTAGTTCACTACTTGTTCCAGACTCACCAAATCTATCATTTATCCCCATTTTGTAAAGTTTCTGTGGATAATTTTCTGTCAAAACATCTGAAATTGAACTTCCTATTCCACCTATAATATTGTGGTCCTCTACAGAAATTAATTTCTTAGTTTCTTTTGCACATTTTATTATTGTTTCTTTGTCAATAGGCTTTATAGAAAAAATATCTACTACTCTAATATTTATTCCCTGTTTTTCTAATTCTTCTTTTGCCATCAAACTCTCAGAAACAGTTACACCAGTAGCAAATACTGTAGCATCAGTTCCATCTCCAAATACTTTAGCTTTTCCAATTTCAAAACTTTCATTTTCATCATATATTATAGGTGTTTTAGCTCTACAAGTTCTTATATATACAGGAGTTTTTATCTCTGATGCCTTTCTTACTGCCCATTTAGTTTGAATATCATCTGAAACAGAAAATATAGTCATATTAGGTAATGCCTTCATAATACTTATATCCTCTAACATTTGATGAGTAGCACCATCTTCTCCTACTGTTACACCAGCATGACTACCACATATTTTCACATTTAAGTTTGGATAACATATAGAATTTCTAATTTGGTCATAACTTCTTCCTGCAGCGAAAACAGCAAAAGTGCTTGCAAAAGGTATTTTTCCACATGTTGCCATACCAGCAGCAGTTCCTAACATATCTTGTTCTGAAATTCCCATATCAAAAAATCTTTCTGGAAATTTCTTTTTAAATTTATCACTTTTAGTTGCTGTTGATAAATCTGCATCTAATACTACAATATCATTATTTTCTTCGCCTAACATAACTAAAGCTTCGCCATAACTCTCTCTTGTAGCTTTTTTATTCTCAATATCCATATTTACTCACATTCCCTTCTTTAGAAAAGAATTAAATTAATTCTTTTATTGCCTTTTCATATTCTTCTTCATTTGGTGCTTTTCCGTGCCACTGTACTAAATCCTCCATAAATGAAACACCTTTACCTTTTATAGTATTTGCAATTATTGCAGTAGGTTTATTTTTTATTGTTTTTGATTTTTGAATTGCTGTTATAATTTCATCAATATTATTTCCATCTATTTCTAAAACCTCAAACCCAAAGCTTTCCATCTTTTTATCTAATGGATCTATGTTCATAACTTCACTAGTTCTGCCATCAATTTGCAATTTGTTTTTATCTATAATAACACATAAATTATCTAATTTATAATGGCTAGAAGTCATAGCTGCTTCCCAGAATTGCCCTTCTTGAATTTCTCCATCCCCAACTATACAATAAACTCTAAATCCTCTACTATCTAGTTTTGAAGACATTGCCATTCCATTTGAAATTGATAATCCTTGACCTAAAGAACCTGAACTCATATCTATTCCTGGTAGCTTATTTTTATCTGGATGTCCTTGAAGCTTACTTCCTAATTTTCTGAAAGTTTTTAATAATTCTTTATCCAAATATCCTCTATGTGCTAATGTTGCATATAAAGCTGCACAAGCATGACCTTTTGATAATATAAGTCTATCACGATTTTCATCATCTGGCTTTTTAGGATCTATATTCATTTGACTAAAATATAAAGAAACTAATATATCAGTACAAGACAAAGCCCCTCCTGGATGTCCAGATTTAGCATCATACACCTCTTCTATTATACTTTTTCTGACCTCTTTAGCTATTTGTTTTAATTTATCAATATCCTCATCAGTTATTTTCATAATACAAATCCTTTCTTAAAATTTTAATTTGTAGTGGTAGCTCCTATTTAACTTAAATAACCATATTCTAAAAAGCTGTATAATAATTGATTTTTTTTATAGCTTTGCTGTCGCAACTTTCAGATTAAAAAGTATTTCGTAGGGGCGATTATCAATCGCCCGTTCTTCGAAGAAAATGCGAAATACAAAAATATCTGTAAGTTGCTTCAATCGCACTCGGCTTTTAAAAGCCTCGTTTGCTCGCTGCGCAGCTATTTAAAAATCAATTATTATACTTGCTTTTTCAAAATATTTTTTCTTACTCATATACACCCTAATATTAAAGCACATTTTTAATATGTGCTCTTTTGTCTATTGATTATTATTTTCCAATTCTTCTTTGATATATTCTTCCTTTTCTTCTATAACTACATTATATTGCTCTCTTATAAAATCAGTTAAATTTTCAAATCGAGTCATAAGCAATAATTGCTCTGTTTTTTTATCATCATTATCTTTTAGTAGAATATGAATATTATTATTGATTTGATCTAAATTATCTTCAATATTTGAAATTCTTTCAAATATCATTTCAAGAATTTTTTCTTTCATTTATACCTCCTAGAAGGTATAGCCCCAATCCATAATAACCTTATCATTAAAGGCCACTAAAGTCAATATATTTTTCTCTTTAAATTAGCGAAATTTAAAGAAAAAACTCTAGAAAAAATCTAGAGTTATATTATTTACATATTTATATTTTCATTTTAAATAATGATAATACTTTTAATTTTATCTCATTTCCTATTCTATCTCCCATGTGTTTTCACCATTTTGTTTCAAGTTAATATCAGATTTTAGATAAACTACAGGACGAACACCTAAATCACCGTTGCTAATTGAGGTGTCATTCGAGTTAAACAAACTACTGTTAGCCACACTACAGGTACCACTGGTTTCATTAGAAACAGCACGTAGACCAAATCGAAAATATCTACCATTACCAAATACACACTTTGATCCAAGCCAATAAGAACCAGTATTAAATAAATTTGTATATATTAGTGTTTCCTTAGATATTCCTCCTGCTTCGTTTGAATTTGTTGTCAATGATTGTGGATAATAATAATATCTTGTATTTTTTAATTTTGTTATTTCTTTTCTTTCACTTTCAATAGTTAATTTTTCTGAAGTATATAATACATTATTATCATCATACCAATAGAATCCTGAGCTATGACTATCCAATAATGTTCCTGTTTGCTCTTCTCCTCCTTTTTTCCATTTATATGTTGGATATTCACTTGTTCCTTCCCAATAATATGTTAGTTCATATCCATATCCATATATTTCTCCTTCATCACACTTTGCTGTTTCTGGATTATATCCTGTTACATTATTTATATCTTCTACTGTTATACTTCTTGCACCTTCTGCACCATTTCCGTTTCCATACAAATCTGCTATTTCATTCAATGTATCTATTCCTTTGGTATATCCTATTTTTCCTTCCAAATATACATTAGATTCTGTTACATTTAATGATGTTGTTATTAGTAACTTTCCATCATCTACTCCTATTACTATCCAATTTAATCCTTCATTTTTTAAATTTATGTTTTGAAGATTAGCATATCCTGTCTCATCTTTATTTAAACTTATTGACTCTTTAATTTCTCCTGGATTATACCCAATTTTATCTCCAATTTGAATTGGTGTTTCTACCTTTCCGTTTGTTATTCCCTCTTCTGTTTTTATCCATCCATTCTCTATTATTGTTCCATCTTGTAACACTGCATAATATCTTCCACTTTTATTATATTTTACTATTAAATCACTATCTCCATCTACACTTGTATCATCAGTATCTCCATTTATCTCATTCTGCAATTCTTCTGCTCCTATATTAGAATTATCATTTTCAGCTTCTTTACCAATTCTTAGTGAAGAAAAAGCTATCTGAATTCTCTCCTTTTCATCTGCAATTTCAGTCTGACTCTTAGATTCTCTCGCTCTACTCAAAATTCCATTATCACCAACCACCATTGCAATCGTTACACCAGCCAAAATTAACAAAACAATAATAGTTATAACTAATGCAATCAAAGTAATCGCCGATTCTCCTCTAACATATCTTGTAGGGGTGGGCCTTGTGTCCGCCCTTTTGTCTGCCCCTACACCTTTTGCAATAAAATTTTTCTTATGTTTCATTTCTTTCCTCCTTGTTTATATATTTTTTTATACAATACACCAGCGCGAAGGGATTTTAGCACTATTTAGCTAAATTTTCATATTGAATTAAATTTTTAATGGCTGCGCAGCGATTAAACGAGCCTGATTTTTCAGGCGAGTGCGATTGAAGCAACTTACAGATACTTTTTTAATCTGAAAGTTGCGACAGCAAAGCCATAAAAATTAATCAATATGAAAATTTAATACAATCTCACATAAATCCCTGGAAGCGATTGTCAAACGCCCAAACAATTTTTATGCACGAAAAAAAGCCTATGAATTTTGCATACCACAAAACCCATAGACTTTTTTATCTATGTTACTCTTACATTATTTAAACAACTATTTGTGTGTGTGTGTGTGTGTGTGTGTGTACTCTCTCAAGACTTTCAGCGTTTTTCATTTGTACTTTTTCCTTTCAAAAATTTTATAATCTATTATCTATTTTTTTCTGCATTTTTTGAATATTTCTTTAATTTTTCATAAGCTAAATAATTTATTGTACCAGCAGGGAAATTTCCATTTTTATCTCTCTTTCCAGCAGGAACACCTGTAAGAAGTTCTATACCTTCTTCAACAGTACTAATCGCATAAATATGAAATTTTCCTTGTTTTACAGATTCAATTACATCATCTGATAAATGTAAGTTCCTAACATTTTGAATAGGAATAATTACTCCATGCTCTCCTGTTAAACCTCTCATTTTACAGATTTGATAAAATCCTTCTATCTTTTCATTAACTCCACCAATTGGCTGAATCTCTCCTTTTTGGTTTATAGATCCAGTTACAGCAATTGATTGATTTATAGGTATTTCAGACAAACTAGATAGGATTGCATAAGCCTCTGTACTTGAAGCACTATCCCCATCAACTCCACCATATAATTGCTCAAAACAAACACTTGCAGTAAGAGATAATGGCATTTCTTGAGCAAATAGCTCTCCTAAATAACCTGTTAATATTAAAACACCTTTAGAATGAGTAGAACCTGATAATTCAACTTCTCTTTCTATATTTATAATTCCTTCTTTTCCCATATACGTACTTGCAGTAATCTTAGAAGGTTTTCCAAAAGAATAATCACCTATTGTTATTACTGTTAGTCCATTTATTTGTCCTACTTTATATCCACTCGTGTTTATTAAAAGTGCACCTTCTTTTATCATTTGTAGATATTTTGTATCATATTTTTTTATTCTATCAATTCTTTCATCTAAAGCTTTTTGAACAAATTCTTTTGTAACAATTTTAGATTTACTCATTCTTGCCCAAGTAGAAGCCTCACCTATTATTTGACCTATTTCACTAAATTGAGTAGAAAGTTTCTCTTTGTCTCCTGCTAACTTTGATGCAAACTCTACTATTTTAGCCATTGCTTCTTTATCTAAATCTAAAAGTTCTTCTTGTTCACAAAAACTTTTTACAAATTTAGCTAATTTTTGTATATTTTCTGTTGTTCTTGGTGCATCTTCTTCAAATTCTACTTTTATTTTAAATAATTTTCTAAAATCATCATCTATAGATAAAAGTGTATGATATATATCTTCATTACCTATTAAAATTACCTTTAAATCTAATGGTATAGGCTCTGGTTTTAAAGAAATAAGTATCATTGATGAACGTTGCTCTGCTCCATTTTCAATACTTAGCTCTTTTACCATCAATACTTTTTTTAATGTTTCATAACATAAAGGATTTGTAAGTAAATCTTTAGCTTGAAAAATAATATATCCACCATTTGCTTTATGAAGAAGTCCAGGTTTTAACATAGTATAATCTGTTTTTAATGCTCCATATTGATTTTCATATTCTAATCTTCCAAAAATATTTTGAAAACCATAATTTGAATCCATTATAACCGGAGCACCTTCTAAATGACTATTATCTACAAATAAATTAACTCTGTAATTAAGCCATGGTTGTGATTTACTAGCTTGTTGTGGATTTGGTTGCCCATTTTGTTTTTCATCTGCAGTTTCATCTTGAGTAAAACATGTTATATTACTTAAAATATCTTTCTTTACATTATCTAAAAAGTTATTTATTTTTTTATTTCTCTTATAAATTGATTTTACTTCATTAATATGAATATTTATAGTAAGAAGTGCAACATTAGATTGCCATTCTTCTATCTTTTTATCTGATTTTTTTTCAATGGCTTTTATATCTGAAAGAGCTTCAAATATCATCTCTTGTACATGTTCTGATTTTTCTTCAAATTGCAATTTCACTTCTTGATCTAATTTTTCATATTCATCTTCTTCTATAATCTTTCCGTCGATTACAGGCATCATGTAGATTCCATTTTGAGCTGATTTTACAGTAAAGCCTTCTTTCATAGTTTTATCATTTAATTTTTCAAGTATTTTTTCTCTTTTCTCTTCAGCTTCTTGTTTTATTAATTTCTTCTCTTTTTCAAAATCATCATTATTAAAAGTTTTCTTAATATCTTTTCTAATATCTTTAATAAATGAATCCATAGTTTCTTTGAAAACTTTTCCTTGTCCAGCTGGAAGTGATACAGCTATAGGCTCATTTGCATCTTCGAAATTATAGATATAACACCAGTCATTAGGCACTTTTTCTTTTTCAGCTTTTTGTTGAAGGAATTTTTTGGTATACATTGTTTTTCCAACTCCAGCAGGTCCTTCCAAGTATAAATTATATCCTTTTAAATCAACATTAACTCCAAACTCTAAAGCTTTTACTCCTCTTTCTTGTCCATAAACTAAATTGGTCGTATCTGCTATTTCTTTTGTATTATCAAACTTAAAACTATCAGGATTACAAATATCTTTTAAATCTTTATAACTTAATTCTTTTTCTTTTTTCATTCGTAAACAATCCTCCAATTATTCTATTGTGATTTTATATCATAGAAAATTTTAATGCAACATATTTTTTAAATTTATTTTAATTTTCTTGTCATTATAATTGCATCTCCATCTTTATAATATTTTTTCCTAATTCCTACCTTCTCAAACATAAATTTTTCATATAATTTTATTGCTGGAATATTATTTTCATTAACTTCTAAAGTAATCTCTTCTTTTCCGCTGTTTCTTGATATTTCCAATAATTTTTCCATTAACATAGTTGCTATTTTTTTATTTCTCATATCTTTTCGTACAGCAATATTCATAATATCTATTTCAAAAGGTGCAACCCATATTCCCGCAAATCCAACAATATTATCATTTTCTTTAGCTACTAAATAAATAGTATCTTTACTTTCTAACTCAGATTTTAGAATATCACAATTCCAAAAGTCATCAAATTCAGTCATCTCATTTTTTATTTCTTCTAAATCTAATTTAGTCATTTCATCAATATTTATCATATTCTTTTCCTTATTTATTTTTTAATCTTTCTGCCTGAGACTTTCTAAGATAAATTGGATTTAAAGTATTATAGTTTTTAACATCTTGGGCTTTTAAATACTTTTTGTATCCACATATTCCACATGATTTTCCAGATTGATTATTTTCATTCCAAAATTTAATATTCTTATTTTCTAATTTTTCTTCTATTTGCTGTCTATGTAAGACTTGTCCATCTCCTACAAATATAATATTATTATATTTTTCTATTTTTGATATTACAGCTAAAATATCATCTGCAATATATTCTTCTAATAAATTTTTATTATTATCAAAAATTCCACAATACACTTGATTATTTCTCGCATCTATCATAGAACAAATCACATCACATTTTTCATCTACATTATATGCTAGACTTTCTAATGATGTTACTGAAACTATAGGAATATTTTTAATTTGAGCTATTGCTTTTATACTTGCTATTCCTATTCTTATTCCAGTAAAAGAACCGAGGGCCTACTATACATGAAATTAAATCTATATCATCTAATGTCAATTTTGCTTCATTTAATGTTTTCTCCATCAAAGGCATAAAATTTTCTGAATGTGTCAAACCATTATTTAACTCACTTTCTTTTATAACATTATTATCCTCTAATATTGAAACTGCACAAATTTTACTAGATGTATCTACTGCTAATATTTTCATTTTTCTATCTCCTCAATAATAATTTCTCTTTTATTTTCTTTATCTAAATCCCTTTTAAAACTAATTTCTATATATTTATTTGGAAGAGCATTTTTTATTATTTCTCCCCACTCTATAAGAGAAATTCCTTTTTCAAAATATTCATCTCCACCTATTGCATAAAATTCATCTTCATTTTCTAAACGGTAAACATCAAAATGGAAAATAGAAATATCATTATTTTTATATTCATTTACTATTGTAAATGTTGGACTCGAGATTTCATTTTCTAGACCAAAGTATGAAAGAAAACCTTCTGTAAATTTTGTTTTTCCTGAACCTAAATCACCTGTAAGAACAATAACATCTCCAATATTTATTTTTTTTGCAAATTCTTTTGCAAACTTCTTTGTATCATTTTCAGAATTTGATATAAATCTTTCCATAATTTCCACCTTTTAATTTTATGAATCAATTTTATATTACAAATCTGATTTTGTAAAGATTTTTTTCCTATTAGGTATTGACAAATAAAATATTATAATTTATAATTTGTATTTGTCAGGGGCATGCAGGTGTAGTTCAATGGTAGAATTCCAGCCTTCCAAGCTGGCTATGCGGGTTCGATTCCCGCTACCTGCTCCATT
>CANQZP010000020.1 GCA_947628395.1 uncultured Clostridia bacterium | reverse complement strand
TAACACGATCTATATTATATACCGCATTTTCATATACTGGATCGTCCTCAAAGCGGATTCTAAACGGGGTTGATTTGCCCTCGGTATCCGTCCATAAGAGAACAGAAACATATACTTTTCGTGCCATTAAAACCATCTCCTATCTGCATAAGCCTGTCGGCATAGTTAATTTGGATGTCATTGCTTTCATCCCGATATTCTGACATAGAACAGCACTTCGGATTGCGTTCTTGCCGAAACGTTCTCGGATATTATCAACAACGATTTCTAACCGTTCCATCTTATCAATGCCCTGCACCTCTGCAAACAATCCCATCTGTTGGGGCAGTTCTTCAGAAACAAGATTGATTGCTCGCACAGTAATTGATCTGATATCACGATCCCACATATAACTCTGCTTGAAAAGCTGATATGCTTTTCGGGCAAGATATAACGAACTATAAGTCGGCTGCGGTAATTGACATTGCCATTGTTTATGGTACAAATCTGTATCCCTCGCATCAATGGCTACGCCTGCAGCCCTTTTTTCATATTTTCTGAGCTTCTTTCCTATGTCTTGGCTTAATTCCAATATAACGGGCCAGACGTCTTCGTTTCTTTCTAAATCACGGATCGTAGTAATGCCGTGTCCTACACTTTTAATCGGTGGTTCAAAATCACTTGGTGTTACAGCGGACTGTTCCGTTCCGTTTGCATAGTGCCAAAGCAACACACCGTTCTTACCGAAAGTATTTCTTAAAAACTCCGGCGAGGTATTTGCCAATTCATCTATAGTAAAGATTCCGTAATAGTCTAATTTCTTTTTCGTTGCTCTGCCGACTCCGAGTATATCTGAGGCGGGAAGATGCCATATTATTTCTTTGAAGCCATCTTTAGGAATACAAGTGATTGCATCGGGCTTTTTCATATCGCTTCCGAGTTTCGCAAATATCTTGTTGAATGAAACACCTGTCGATATAGTTAAGCCGAGTTCGAATTTTATCGTTTGCCTTATTTCTTCTGCAATATCATATCCTGATCCAAATAGGCGTGTACTGCCTGTCACATCGAGCCAGCACTCATCCATTCCAAAAGGTTGTATAAGGTCTGTGTAACGGCTATATATTTCACGGGCTAATCTTGAATATTTGATATATTCCTCGTAGTGCGGAGGCACTACGATTAAGTTTCGGCATTTTTCTTTGGCTTGCCATACAGCTTCACCCGTTGAAACACCATAAGCCTTGGCATCGTAGTTCTTTGCTAACACTATTCCGTGTCTTTCCTCAGTCGATCCGCAAACCGCAACGGGATGCCCTTTCAGCTTGGGATTCAGCATACACTCAACCGATGCATAAAAGTTATTCATATCGCAATGCAAAATTGTTCTTTCCATAGTTATCTTCTCCAAAAAATAAAGGAGGTATCTATATCACCGTAGTGATTTAGATACCTCCCCAATACTCGGATTTTCACGGATCCGTGGATGGCTCTCTTTAAGCTGTCGATTTTTCCACCGACTGTTCAGTTTTTTCTTTTATTAATGCTACAAATGATTTGCACTTGGAACACTTAATTATGTATTCGGCATTTAAAGATTCGGACAGCAATGCTTCTTGATTATCTATAGGTTGTGCAGCCGTTCCTTTTTTTACAGTTATATCTCTTGCATTGCAAAGCCATGATCCACATACCGGGCATTTAATTGATGGAAAACCTTTAATTTTCATTAAATCAGATCCTTCCAAACTTTGATTGCTACACCCTGGATTATGAGATTATCCACGAATATATCGTCCATTTCTTCGTTTTCGGGATGCAATCGAAAGCGTTTATTTTTTTTATCTCTGTAAAATCGTTTTAGAGTTGTTTCGTCATCGACCAATGCAACAACAATCTGACCTTCATCTGCAGTGGTCTGTTTACGGATCAATACTAAATCGCCATCATTGATTCCGGCGTTTATCATTGAATGTCCGCTTGCTTTGAGTAAAAAATATTCACCGTTACCAACAAGAGAAGAGGGGAGAGAGAAATACTCTGTAATGTTTTCTTCTGCGAAGGTTGGTGTACCACAGGCTATTGAGCCAACAAGCGCAACTGAAACCTCATCTGTTCTCGCTTTCTCTGTAAATTCAGAGCTAACACCGCCATAGGCTGTATAGGAAATTTCACCATTTTCAGCCATCTTTTTCAAATAGCGATATATCGTAGCTTGCGGTCTGTCAAGTATATTTGCTAATTCCTGACCGCTTGGCAATCTATGATTGCTGATATAGAATTCTTTGACACAATTTAAAATATCTTGTTTTAACTTGTAATCATATTGGCGCATTTGATCAACCTTTCATTTAGTGATAACATGTTCTCACTAAATGCATTATACGAACATTTGTTCTTGTTGTCAAGGAGTTTTTTCATTTTCCCCAAAAAGCACAAAAAACGGCACCTGATATAACATCAGGTGCCTCTGTCTGCCGAAAAAGGGGAAATAATTTCGGCAGAAAGGATAAAGCATACTAGAGTTTATTAACAAATAATAAATTTTTAGCGATTTTCTATAACAAAATTGAAATTTATAAAATCAAATATTCTATATATCAAAAATATAAAGTTAGAATATTAATCCCATCTATAAAAATGTTTCAAGTAGTTTTTCTGATGATATTATTTTTATAGCCTTAGTAAGTTTTTCTAATTTCATCAGGGTGAATTGAACTCAATATGTTATACTTAAATAAGCCTTAATAACTTTCAATGCAGTTATTTTATAATCACAAAATCATTTCACATGGTGTTTATTATGGTATTAATTTAGAATTAATTTTTTTGAGTTTCACTTTCCATGTTTCCATTACAATTTTGCGTAAGTAGTGATTATTGAATCTTCCTTCCATAATTTTTTGCATTTTTTTAAAACTAATATCTATTTCTGGGAATGAGTGAAAATCGCCAATAATTAAATCAATAGGATTCATTTTCATAAGTCGATAATAAATGTTTTTCCAGTAAAAATCGCTATCCTCAGCAATAAAATCTATTTCTGTTATAATTCTTTGAGGAATCAACTCAGGAAATATCTCATTAAACATTTTAAAGAAAAAGGCACATAAAGGACTCATGGAATGTGTTTTACATATTTCTAAAAATTTCTTCCAATTGATTTCACTGTTCTCAATAACTAATGCTATATCTACAAATCTATCTATTTTTACATACATTTTTGATAAATCATGTCTTATATAAGGCAAATGATGAATTACATGATATATTAAAAATAAGATCTGGCTTTCTGGACTTAAAACATTAAAGTTCATAAATTCAATACTGTCATTCATCATTATTTCATCATTGATATCTACAATTTTGAAGGTATCAAATGCACCATGAATTTCTATTTCAATATGTTCTATTTTGTTGGATAATAATTCTTCATTTTCTTTCCACAAAACGATGTGATGTATCTTGTGTAAATCAATTTTTTGCATTTTAAATAGTGCTGGATTCTTTACAAATGGATTAATATTTCTTTTTTTTACAATCCTATATGTGTTTCCGTTTGAAAAAAATCCATATAACTTGTTTATATCTTTTGGATCTATAATTAAATCAATATCATTATAAAACCGGGTTTGATTCCAAAACTGTTTTTCCAAAAACAATCCTTTTAAGCCTATTATTTTGATATTATTATTCTTACAGAAAGCAAATAAATCATTGCATTCCTTTTCCATAAATTTATGAAGCGTAGTTTGCTCTTTTTCCTTGTCTAATAACGTATAATATGTATCAGGATCATATATTTTATAATAATTCTTTAATACTATAGATTGGGATTCTTTTAGGTAATCCTTAAAACCTTTTCTATTGATATTATTTTCAATAAACTTATTAAGCGCCTTTTCCATAATAATTCTCCTCAATAATTAATAATTTCAACTGCAGCGTTCAAGTCAACCTCTCTTGAATATTCTGCAGGTAAAATCAAATTTTAGCAGCCAATATGCCTATGATAAATAAAATTAATTTATTATGCTGAAGATTTTTTAATCCGTTTTGCAAATGACAAAATATTATCCATTTGCTACTTTTGTTAGATATTGATCTGATTGTTCATGCCAAAGTTTATTAAATTCACTATTTTCATTCGCACGCAAATTATCAAAACTTTCATTTTCGACAATATTGCCATTCTTAAAGACGAGAATTCTATCTGCATATATGCAGGAAAATAGTTTATGCGATATGTAAATTATGCTTTTTTCTTTTAAATGCTTGTTAAGTCCATTGTAAAAATTATATTCAGAAATAGCATCCATTGCAGATGATGGCTCATCTAAAATATAGAAATTACAGTCTTTATATAGGGCCCTAGCATATGCAAGTTTTTGCTTTTCCCCACCAGAGAAATTAATTCCATCGGGATCATATTCGTTTCCTAAATATGTATTTGTTAAATTTAAGTGTTTTAAAAAACTATTACAATCAGCTGCTTTTAATACATCATCTGTATAAGTCTCTTCTTCGGATCCAGTGATTATTTCTGTAATAGAAAATCCCGGCAAGAAGTAATCTTGAAACATTGTTGAGAAATTTTTGATATAATCTTCATTTCTAATAGATTTAAGACTAATTCCATTAACAAGTATTTCTCCAGCGGAAGGTTCATATATTCCCAACAATAATTTGATAAAAGTAGTTTTTCCTGCGCCATTCTCACCAACAATAGCTATTTTTTGCTTATCATTAATTTTAAGACTAATGTTTTTTAAAACATAATTATCAGTATTTTCGTATTTAAAACTAACATTTTTAAATTCGATTTCATATATTTTGTCGATACGGTTTATTTTGTTCTGTAATTTGACACTGTTTCTTTCATTTAAATCTATTAATTTAAAATAATACTTTAGATTGTTATTTAGATAAATGATTTGTCCTACGCCATTAGCAATTAACATACCGCCCTGAATAATTTGCATAAATCCACTTGCATATCTAGTTAGTTCCCCAATCGTGAACATACCTATGTAACATTTAAATCCGATTAATAAATAAACGAAAAATGCCAAAATGCTTCCAACGATTGCAATTCCCGCCCCCTGTTTAGCTAAATAACCACTTTTTTTATCTAATAGTTTGAATGTTTTTTTCTCAATTATTTCTTTTATCGATTGTTCGATTAGACTTATTCCGTTGAAAATTCGTATTGATTTTCCGGTTTCAAAATCATTAAAATAATCCCAATAATAGTCAAATTTTCTTAAACTTTCTATTAGTTGTGAGTTGGTTTTAGAAGTTTTTTTACTGATTACTGCACTAATTATGCCTACCAAAATTATCATTACTAAAGTTAAAATAATTATAATTAACGAAAAGTAACCTGATGAAATGAAGTATTGGTTATTAAACACAATAAACAATTGGTATACGATAAAAAATGTTAGTATTATATTGGAAAATCCACTTATAAAGTCATACATTAATTTGCATATCATAAATAATGGATTATTAGCTTGGTGTTTCATAATTGCGTTTTCTTTGCTGCACAAATCTTTCAACTCTTTGCTATTGCAATTTGCTTTCTTTAAACTTATTACAGCTTCAGTGAATTTTTCTTTTTCTTTAACAAATAAAACTCTTCTGCTATTAAAGAAACTTCTATGTAAAATACTGTTTAAAGTATAAAAAACAGAATTAATTAAAATGAGATAAAAAGTATGTTTGTAAACAGAGCTGTTTTTCATTAGCAAGTCATCTACAATTATAGAAATACCATATATGGAGATAAATGGGTACACGGCAGAAACTAATCCATATATGATCGTTAATGGGAATATTTTAGGTTCTAATTCCTTTATTTCTTTTATTCCTCTTACAAAGTATGAACTTTTAATTCTTGAATACTTTCTCTTGAGTGCTATACATTTCATAATAAATACCCTTATTCTTAATTAAATCGCCATGCTTTCCG
The DNA here is from genome assembly GCA_947628395.1 of uncultured Clostridia bacterium. GTDB lineage: Bacteria > Bacillota > Clostridia > TANB77 > CAG-508 > UMGS1994. Next base: position 13,591 of record CANQZP010000020.1, on the reverse strand, counting down.
ATTTCTTCTATTTTCCCATTATTCATGACAATAATTATGTCAGAATTCATTATATTAGCTATTCTATGAGAGATGATTAATGACAAGACATTTTCTTTCTTAATTGATTCGTAAACGAAATGCTCAGCCTTAACATCAAGTGATGCTGTTGGCTCATCAAATAAATTAATTTCTGTGCCTTTATAAAAGCACCTACTCATTAGTAGTCTTTGGGCTTCACCGCCGGAAAATTCTGGTGCGTCGAAGTTAACTGATGGAATCAAACGTGTGTTTATACCATTACTCAGTTTTTCAATTTTTTCATTAATATGCGTCTTGTTTAATGAACTCAATAATTTTTCCGCGTTATACTCATCTTTATAAGATATATTACTATATATAGTTTCTGGCAATAACTCATCTTTCTGAAACATAACAGACATGCTTTGACTCATCAAAGATGAGTATTCTTCATAAGTTATTTTTCTTCCGTTGACATATATAAGTCCAGTTTTCGGTTTAAATAATCCACATATTATGTTAGCTAATGTGCTTTTGCCAGATCCATTTTTTCCGACTATCGCTATTTTTTGATTGCCTTTTATAATAAGATTAGTATTTTTTAATGCGGATATATTGCCATAATTATAAGAAATATTTTGAAATTCTATTTCATCTATTTTTTCACTAGAATCATTAGTAATCAGACTATCGTCAGACTCTAATATGCTATTACAAAAACTTGAATAATCATCATATACCGAACAAATATAAGACAAATTATTCTGAGCGTCATAATATGTGCTTACCCATTTGGTCATTACTCCAATTAATCCAAAATATAAAACGAAATCCGAAATGTTTTGATTCCCTGCGAGTATGTTTTTTATCACAGCATAACATATCATCAAATCTCTAGCGAATATAAAGAGTATTCTTACCAGATCTAATTTTGAATCTATCTTATTATACTTTTTTAATTCGCTAGCAATTTTCGAGTTGTAATCAGAACATTTTTTTCTTATGGTTTCAGTTAACCCAAATATCACAGCATCTCTTATGAAATTTGTTGTCATAGCTTTTCTGAATATGTAATCACTTTTAATATTAGGGGAATACATATTGTGCTTCATTTCATGCTTATTAACATATTGCTTGTGCTTAAAAAAGTACTCTATAAATACAGAAAACACAAACACAATCAAGAGTACAATACTATTGCGTGATAAAATTAACATACAGGATAATAATCCTATTATTGCGGCTGCCCAGTCACTCAAGGAATAAATATAATCAAAACTTGGAGCACTTCCGCTGCCGTCAACAAAGTATTTCGCTCTCTCATATTCGTTTCTATTACTTAATGTTTCGAATTTGCATGACAACATCTTTGTCATTAGTTTCATTTGATAATTTATCCTTAATTTCTCGGACTTTGAGGATACTTTTTCATGCATGAGCGGATTAATCCAAGAAATACTGGCCATTAATATAGATAATATTAGAATTCGTAAAACTAGTTTATCGATACCGACTTCATTTTCAATACTATCGATAATTATTTTGGGAATAAGAGATAATAGGAGAGGATATATTACAGAAAATATTATTTTATTTATACTCAACACTATAAAATTTTTATCCCAGGCGACAATATCTTTTAATATAGCTTTATTCAATGCTAAAAATGTTCTAAGCTTTTGTTTCATATTCATTATTCTCCGATAAGAGTTTTTTTATAAATCGTGTATATTTCCCATCGCCCGTGTTGATTAGCTTTACTTTGCTTCCTAATTCTTTTATTATTTGTGTAACCTCATAATAATTTTTTGAATCGTATTCAATTTCCAATTCATAATCCCTTTCATTTAGATAATCGTTCATATCCAGACATATAGCTATTCCATTGTTATATTTTACAAATCTTTTTGTTATTAAAGATCCGATTTGAAATACGTCATATTTGCAAATTGGAAATTCTTTATGCGTAATTTGATAGGGTATTTTTTCGCATTCAATAGAAAATTCTTCTCTTATTTTTGTGTTTTTTCTTTTACTTGAATTTCTTGTTTTGAATTGAATTTCTCTTATGCCATTGATATCTCTGACTCTTAAAGTTTCTCCATTTTTTCTTAGTTTGAGGTCATTTGTGTCATAGTAATAATTCTTTTGCGTTATAACATCGTCCCAGATATATAACTTTTTTAAATAATTGAAGTCATTACCTGAAATCAAAAATTTAATCTCAATTTCTAAATTTCTTTTCATATTTCTTAATGTTTTTGAAATGTATCTAAATCAATATGTAACAGTTTTATTGCGCGAGTGCACTCATTCTTCTACTCACGATGTGCTTCTTTAATTTCATTTTTCATCGTATTAATAATCTCTTTCATATCTTTTCGATAAAACGGATATACAAGTATTATCACGGTAAACCATAATATCATTTTAATAATAGTGAATATGGATCCGACAACCTCTTTAATATTTTTCATTTTAATTACTCCTCCTTAATAGCTTTAATAATAAAATAATTTAAATTCGATATAAGTTATATAAATACTACCAAATTTATGTTTATTTAAATCAATGATACCAAATCGTATTGTCATATCAATACTAATGCCCAAATTGTTAAAAATTAGGGCTAAATTATTTAGATTCTTAAAATATTAGAATCTTTAACGTATATAATATACTTTTACTATCTTGGAACCACTTTCATTATTCAAGCAATCAAAACGCCCAGCATTGATTGCCGGGCGTTTTGATTGCTTGAATATAAATTGATTTGACCTTTACTTGTCGTTTTTTAAAACTTTAGAAAATATTATGCTTTGAAATATTTGCAAATAATTTTTAGAAACTAAAACAAACTATCTATCTGATTTACGTCTAATAATGGTTTGCTTTAATTTTCCTAGAATAAGTAATTCGCTTTCAAGAATCAAACTCATGCAGCAAGGTAAAAATAGATGATCAAAATTCAGAAAATAGGAAATTACAATTACCAATGTTATTACCGTCACTACAATCCAAGTAATTTTTCGAAAATGCTTAATCTCTTTTTTTGACAGTGGTTTTTCAGGCGTATCGAGGGGACTAAACAATAATATCAGAACTGAAGAAAATATTTCAATAATAAATAGTTCAGTCTGTAAATTATAGATTTTAGCTAACCGAATAACAAAAATACAGACAAATAAAGAAAGAGCCGACATGATTTCGCACCTTGTTTCTGTTGATGCATGATAGCCCCCAGCATATATTCTAATTGATTGAAATGCAACATAAAAAACTATGCTTTCGATAAAGCAATCAAGCAGAAAGCCAAAGGTACAAGCAAGAACTAAATACATAATATGTGAAAATATCATAAAGAAACCATAAGTATATAGTTCTTGCTCGTCTTTGCTAATGCTACCGTTTGAAAGTAATCGAGCAGTAATAGATTTTGATAAATTATTTATCATTTTCTACCCTGCTGAATTTTTTCAGATCTCTAGGTGCTTTCGGCTGATAGTAAATCATACTGCCTGTGCTATTTGCGGCACGATTAATAGATTTACTTACAGCAAATTTCACCACCTTTGCAATAGCATTGTTAATTTTCTTTTGAGATCCCATATAAATCTCTCCTTTCTTTTAATAACTGCATTTTATCTCACAAAAATTGCTAAATCAATATGTAATCCTAAACTATCAAAATTGCCGTTAGAAAAGAAGAAATTGCACATATTATAAGAATAATCTAATAATATTATACTAATTCTTATAATATTAGAATATTCTAAATTTATGCGTGTACTCAATGATAATTAATTGATAAAGTTATCTTGAGGTGTAAAGAATGGAGTATAAAAATTATCTGCAAGAAGTAGGATATAGATTAAAGAAACAAAGAATTAAGCTTGGCTTAACACAGAAGCAATTAGGAGATATTATTGCTACAAAATTTGATTTATCAGACAAACAAATTTCAAGATTCGAGTGTGAGGAAAATGGAACTAGACTTGATAAATTAGTCGAACTAACTATAGCTTTGGGAAAAACTCCGGATTACTTTTTACTGGGGATCGATAGAAGTGATGAGTATAATGATAGAATTATTGATCAAATAGATGAATACTTAATTCAGCTACCAAAAGAAGATATTGAGCTCGTACTAACATTTGTAAAAACATTAAATGAAAAAAATAATTAATTATGATTTTACAAAACATTAATTCTATGGTATATTAGGCATATCTTTCGTTAGATTGCCTAATATATTTTTTGAGGGGAATATTATGAATATTGCTATATGTGATGATGAAAAGTCATTTAGAGATTTTTTAGAAAAACATCTACGAAATTATTTTGATGAAAAAAGTATTCCACTTAACATAATCCAATTCGCTTCTGGAGAAGAACTATTAGAGAATAACCTGTTGTTTGATTTAGTCTTTCTTGATGTAGAAATGGGTAATATTAATGGGATAGATACAGGCAAAGAGCTTAAGAAAAAGAACCCGCATAATATAATTTTTGTTATCACTTCTTATAATGGATATTTAGACGATGCGTTTAAAATACAAGCTTTTCGATTTTTATCAAAGCCATTAGATATTCTTAGATTATACAGGGCTCTAAATGATGTAGCTGAACTATTAAATAATGAAATGATCGTTTTTTATGATGTTCAAAGTGGACAAGATGTAAGAATTTATTCTAATGATATTATCTATATTGAAATTGTAAAAAAGAAAACGAAAATCGTTACCGTGAACGATACATACTATTCAAATGAAAAAATATCCTACTGGAAGAATAGACTTAATGCAATTTCATTTGTATGCCCCCATTCAAGTTACATTGCCAATATAGATTATTCAATAAATCACACAAGAACCCTGCTTGTTTTAGCTAAAAGGGATCTATACAAGAATATTATTGAACGGTACGAAATAGCAATTGCACCCAAAAGGCAGGCGGAAATAAAAAGACTATTCTTCTATGTTTTGGAAAGGAGATAATATGCCTAATATATTATTTTTAATATTTACATATTTTGCAGAAGCATTAATTGTGTATTCTTATGGTCGCTCGATATATGATTTAAAAAAGAATAAATATTTCTCATTTGGAATTATATTGCTTTTTTATGCACTTTTATTACTGCTTTTTCAATTTTTAATTGACAATGAAGTGGTAAATATTTTCTCTATAATTTTTGTTAATATACTTATAATTTCCATTTTGTTTAAAAGCTCTCTAAAATCAGCAATATTTCATGGCTTTGCTCTAGGTATATCACAATTAGTGTCTGAGTTTACTACAGCATTTGTAACAGCTATGATATTAAGCGAATCAACACAAGAGAGCGTGCAGAATCATTTTGAAATTGGATCAGTATTAAGTATGATAATATACTTCTTAATGACTCGACTATTAACCGTTTTCTCAATAAAAGAAAACAAATCTCGTTCTTGGGGAAAATGGTTTTCATTATCTCTTTTGCCTATAGAAAGTATTTTAGTAATACTTACTTTTCGAGTTATCACTAATGATGTTCTATTGAATATCGTTGAAAATACATTTATGATAATTGCTATATCTTTTTTATTACTTGTTAATATAATCGTGTATTTTATATATGAGCAGTCCGAAAAAAACAATCAAAAATTAATTGAGCTTGAAATTGTAAATCAGAAGAACAATATTGACATGCAATATCTCAATTTAATTGAAAAGAAAAATGAAAAAATGCAGATTATGGCGCATGACTACAAAAATCACATGATCGCTATAAGTAATATGTCAGATTCAATTGAAATAAAGGAATATATAAACGACATGATGGGAGAGATTACAAAATACAGTCAAATAGGAAAAACTCAAAATAGATTATTAGATGTAATTTTGAGTAAATATACTGATATATGTAATGACAATGGGATAAATTTTGAAATAGAAATAATATCCGATAATTTGAAATCTATTAATGATTTTGACATGTCGACACTTTTTAATAATCTCCTTGACAATGCAGTTGATGCTGCAAGCCAGTCGTTAGAAAAGTTTATACATTTAGAAATAACAAATAGCCTTAATTCCTATCACAAAATCATATTAATAAACAGTTGTGATACTGAACCGGAAAGTAGAAACAATATTTTAATTACAACCAAGAAGAATAAGGGAATCCACGGTTTTGGAACAAAAAGTATAGACAAAATCGTTAATAAGTACAGCGGCGAAACACAGTGGAATTATGATAGAGAAAGCAGACAATTTAAATTAATAATTGTAGTTCCTGAAAATAAAAGTTAATAGGCAAAATAGCATTATCTCCAATCCCTTTTGTTGATTTTTTCGACAAAAGGGATTTTTTATACAAAATTCGCCTAAACACAACTCTAGTATTACTAGATTTTCAATTTTTTTGCCTTGATTTTCGATAATTATGTCATTCATGTTGACTAATCCATAGGTTTTATTTATTGTGATTTTGATAGTTCAACTATCATTTGTTTTAGGTGTTTCACCCTGCTTTTATACTGTCTTTTATACTATTTTCCCTTTCATTTTATAGCGAAATTCAGTATAAAGGTGGGGTGTATTATTAATATCAATAGCGCCAATATGAAGAGCTTAAAAGGAAAAACTAAGCATGGTAGTTCTTTAATCTGAGTGAATGTTTTTATTTAGAGTGGGAGTATTTACTGCAATGTACACTTATTACAACAAAACAATATTACGAATAACCATCTGAAAGCACAAACACGGCTGATTGTTTGATTTTCCAATATGAATGTGGATATTTGCAAATAAAAAGCAAAAAAAGTAACTAATTGTCTTAATATAGTGATAAATAGTGTCAAAATTAATTAAACAGCTTGTATGCGAAACTAGATTGCTTGCAATTCAATAATTCTGTAAAAGAAGGAAATATATATGGATAACGCAGTAATAATAGCCAAATATTGTGAAACAACCTTGATCAATAATGAATATTTTATAAATTATATCAGTGAAAATTTGAATTTCATTTTACTAATGTTGGACGATTCTATAGTTAACCATAAAACCAAGTTGAAAATAGAATCAGGATTAAAGTTACAAAGATATTTCAATAAAAAAGTTGAACAGCAAATTCTAGATATCCAAAAAACTAATGGCGCCTTTATAGGACTCAAGGGGTATTTTTTGCAATGTGCATATTACCCTCAAAAATACACTAGGCTATATGGTGACATAGATATATTAATCAATAAAAAAATTGGCTTTTCATTTTATAAAAGCATGAAAAAGAATGGATATACATTAGTATCACGGCAAGGATTATATAGGAAAATCATACATGGTGATTTTGTAGTATCTTTAATGAGAAATCTGTATACAAATAATAATAAACACTTACGATTACAGAAAGGAAACTCTAGTATAGTAGAGGTTCACACAAATATTAACAATAACCGCTTAAATACTTCCTTTAATATTGACCGGATGATTTCTGAAGCTGTGGCAAAAGAATATGGATCTTTATGTTTTTATATCCTTTCTCCAGAAGACAACCTGCTATATCTAATAGCGCACGCTATTAATCATTTAAGCTATATTGACCTATACGACAATAAATTGTCAGTTAATTTACAAAAAATCTATGATGTCGCACAAATCATAAATAATGAGAAAATCAATTGGGATTTGTTTACAGAGCGGGCAAAAGAATATGATATCACACCTGCAGTCACTCTTTTTATAAAAATGTTCAATGGAATTTTCGAAAATATGATTCCAAAACAAGTATTTGAAAACTCTTTCGAAGCTGCAAAGCAAGCTAGTTTTAGTTGGAAAGACTTGTTTACAAGTGTGATAGATTTAAGTGCAGAGGAGTTAATATTAGGGGACTATAGGAAAGTTCCAATAATTATGCAATATTATGAAAAGGCTAAGTTGTCAGTCGATTCAGAAAAAACGTGGAAAGAGTTCAACTCGATCATCTCTAAAAAATGATAACTTATGCTTGTTAATTAAAATGCCAATTAATTGCAGATTTATTGAGCAATTAATAATTGTTTATAAGGTAGAAATGGGCTGCCTATTATTTTATGAAAGGAGGGTAATAATGAATCCCATTTTCATTGTTACATTACAGAGCATGAAGAAACTTTATGTAAGTCCCGAAATGATTTCGTTAGGTTCTATTTCTGAACTTACTGGATCTAGCATCAATGGGGATACGCAGGAAACTGTAAACTATTCCCCCGATTCATTGTATTTCCCTTTTTAATAATCTGAGTCATTAGAAATAATACAAAAACTTTAGCAATTAATTGGCATCATGTATTAAAGTCTAATGAGATCAGTTAAGAGGGAAGAAGGCTTAAAGGAAACATAAATAGGTGTAGTTTTATCAGTGCAATCTAAATAGTTTTACTTAAAGCTTTTGAAAACCTGTTGCTTAGAGAGGGATACTGAACCCTAATCTGAGTTTATCATCAGGGGGGTTGGTCTTTCGGTAACCGGGAGACCAGCCTTTTTCAAAGTTTAAATCAAATACAAAATGTCGAGTTGGTAATATAGTAGAGTTATATCAATGTTTTAATATATTTCTTTTAAAGGGAATTAAGCTTTTACTAACTATCTATCTAATAATCAGCTGGCTAAAAGTAATTATACTATTGTGTTATAGTACCACTTTTCTGAGATTTTCCCACTTTTATATTTACACCAATCCCAGAGTTATAATTTTATAATTGAAAATGTGAACTAGGCAGAACACGTTAAGCTATCTGCCAATATTATTATATGAGGTTGAAGTTTATGTATAAATTAGCAAGTGAACAGGAATTTGAATACGACCGTGAAAGTGCCGTGATTATTGATCTTAATAATGGTGAGTTTTTTGAATTAAATGAAGTTGCCAATATTATTCTTTCTGGATTGATTGAAAATAAAAGTATTATAGAGATTCAAAATGAAATCACCGCTGAATACGATATACCCGAAGATACTGTTTTAAATGATATAAAATCCTTTGAGAGTCAGATGATAAAGAAAGGTGTAATAGTTGTCCAGTCATGAATACAATACAAAGAGAAACTATTCGTTATGATATAGCTAATTTTTCAATCAATCTAAAAGCGAGTGCTTCTATTCACAGCCAAATGCAACCTTTCTGCTATAGAATTAATATGAAATCAGAGAAGCCGAGGTTAGATATCGAAATCATAACTGATTGCGAAAAAGATGGAAGTATACTTCTTTGGGCAAAGATCCAAGAAAAAAAGGAAACATTTAATAGATTTGAATTGAAAGCATATAATCTTTTTTTTGATAAAGAGTTTGATTGTTACTATTTTGTTGGGGGTAATTTGCTCGGAAAATATGATCGATTTAATGAAAAGGCTGTTTGGTACATAAATGAAGAAAAATTCTATGCGAGAAATATTTTTCATATTTGTATTTTAGACATTTTATGTTTATCTTCCCCCAAATATGAAAGCGCATTCTATCACGGTGCCGTAGTTTCATTAAATTCTACAGGTTTTATGTTCATAGGGAATTCCGGCTCGGGCAAAAGCACTATAACGCAGAAACTTTCCATACAGACCCCGTGCAAAAAAATATGCGACGATGTGTTTTCAATAGCATTCAAAGATACTTTACAACTGTATCCAATTAATTCAGGAAATGGTTACATAAAAAACAGTATGAATGATTTTTTGAATACTTCAGAATATGTAAAGTTATATGAAACCAGTAGCAAAATATATTTTTTAGATAATTCACCTAAACCGACAAATGTTCAACCAAAACATGTATTCTTACTTGATCGAAAAGTTAATGGCGATTTGGATAATACAATAATCCAAGAAATTAAACCTGATGAACTAATAAAGCTGATTTTGTCACGGCAAGCAAATGTGCCAAGCAAGTTCACTAAGGAACGCTACCGCTTGCTAAAAAAGTTTTGCAGTACTATATCTGCCAATCTGGTTGTTTACTCTGGAGATTGCAATATTAATAGTTTATACAAAAGGATGTGTCAAATAAGTGAAGGATAGAATGTGCATTGACATAATTTATGGAAAAGGATTCAAGCCTAAAACAGTAAAAATAAATTTTATGCGATATATAGTTGCATATGTGAGATCCCTGAAGATTAGAGCAATCTATAAAAAAATGGGTTTAAAAGAAACAGTTAAATATATAAACAAATTCTCTTGTAATAAAGTTCTTTGTTTAGAAAAACAAAATGCCGTGTATAATGCACGAAGAATCGTTATTCTTAGTAATCGTATCTCAAAAATACTTTCTCTATCTGATAATTGTTTAGAAAATTCCCTCGCTCTATCCACGATACTGTTAAGCCTTGGATATGAGCATAGCCTTTTGATAGGAAAACACAGAAACTATATGGGCGGGGACTACATATTTCATGCATGGTTAGAAATCGATGGTACTTGTGTAAATGGAATAGTTGGAACAAAGGAAATGTTAATAGTCGTTCATAAAAATAATTTCTGTTTGAAGGGAAAATAAAAATGAAATTTATTCCAAAAAAAGGCGATGGGTTTTATATCCAAAAATCATTGACCCCTAATAATGCTCAAAATAATAAATTCACGCAAATTAATAGTTCTGTAGTTTCAGAATTAAGCAATAATTCTAATTGGATGCTTTCGAATGTTGATTTTGTGTTCGTTAGCGGTAATATTTATGCAATTGATTTTGTTGACCAAGCCGATATAGAAAGCATTTTCGAAAAAGCATTAAAAAAACAAGATTTCTCTGGCTTTTCCAAAATAATAGGAGACTATGTGTTGGCTTTTGGGCGTTCTGACAAAGTAATAATTTATAATAGTATTGCTTCACAATTCGAATGTTTTTGGAAATTTGAGAATCAAACAGTATTCGTTTCAAACCTGCATTATCTACTTGTTGGAATGAAAGATATCAATATTGATAGTTTGCCTCTCCTTTGCTATGGAGAACAGGTCAACATATATCGTAATCTCAATGTGCTTAAAGCTAATTGTGCCTTAATTATTGATAATGGCAAGTGTAGAATACTCAATCATGCGTTACGATTAAATAATCCTATTCCATTTGGAACTTCAATTAATGAAATTGGAGAAGTACTTTACAGCTCTGTTCTCAACTATGTTCGAACAATAGTAAAAGACAAAAAGAAATGCTCGTTGCTGCTAAGTGGTGGAATCGATTCCGCTACAATTGCTCGATGCTTGTATGACTTAAATATTGATGCTGATTTTTATACTTGGGGTTCGTCGAACAGCGAAGTTAATGAGGCGAATTTTTCAAGAGAAATTGCCCATATGTTTGGAAAAGAAATAATACAATTGAATGTTGATGAGCAACCTTATAATTATCTATTCCCAAAAAATCAGTCAACACATTTTCCATATTTTAATCCTCTGTCCAGTTGGATTGAACTGGTATTTGACTTATCTAAAGAAAATGGGAGCGATATAATATTTACTGGTGAATATGCAGAGCTAATTCAAACAAAACGTTTAAATCGCTTTGAACCAAGCTTGAATCTAAATGTTCAAACATGGGATAAAATTACGAGGGGTATTGTATTATATAATCAAGGACTTAGCAAAATCAAAAATGTATCCATACCGAGAAAAAATGAGATATTCACTCCTTTTGCTAGGGAGCAAATCGTTAATCACTTGAAAAATCATAACATTCCTCATATGAACACATATCATTATTGCTATAAGACTAATTTTGTTGATTTGTATAATATCAGTTGGTGTTCGCCATTTTTAAACCAAGATTATTTGTCTTTAGCCTATTATATGCCTAAAAAGTATACTAAGCATTATTATGCAGGCTTTATGATTAATAAAATTGCATTACGTCACGCAATGATAGATAAACTTCCTCATAGCATAGTATCACGAAGTTATCCATCGAACATGAATTATATGATAACAAAAACATTTATTCCACAATCAACTGTTTTATTGGAAAGGTTTAATGAAGATAGTTATTTAGTTAAAAATGGAATATTAGATTTGAATTATATTAATAAAATAAGTCGTGAAAAGGATTTATATGCATTAGACAGAAATAAAACCACCTTGATTCCATCTTTGTTAATAGAGGATTGGTTTGAAAGAAACAATAGAAAAGAATACGAGTAAGTTCGGCTTATGTAGAATGAAATAAATAATAAAGTAAGCCAATAATTCGATTTGGAATCATTCTATTGAAAGTGGAATTGCATTCAATAAATAAGTTATTGCTATTGAATAAATGCCTAAATAGAATTATAAGGGGAATACTACTCAAAAATTTACATTTAGGAAGGCGAATATTATGAAAAAGAAAAACAAGAAGCTTCGTTTGATGGAAAATTTCATCTATATCCTACGGGAATACTGGGAGCATAAAAAGTCACTGATAATTATGTCTTTCATTCAAGTTCCGCTAAAGCCGCTCTCCGCAGTATTGGGAATTCTCATACCTAAAATAATTTTTGATTCATTGGAACAAGGGCGCGAGTTATATTTAACCGCTATAGCCATTGTTGCAATGTCATGCATTATAACCGTATCCGACATAGGCAAAATGCGTATCGATTACAATGTGACAATGGAGACATTGAAACTGAGAAGCTTCTATTTTCGGCAAAAGATCAACCATAAGACCATGGACATGGATTATGAAAACTATATTTCGCCTATTGGAAAAACCTCTCATGAAAAGGCGATCCAGTCAATTGAAGGCGGTCTCGGAAGCACATTGACTGGCTTTTTCCCCGGAGTCATAGAATTCTTTTCAAATATGCTAGGATTTTTATCATTTACAGCAATACTTATGCGATTAAATCCGCTGATAATTTTAGCTTTAATACTTACATATTTTTTGGATTCCCTTTTAATGGTTCGAATCAACAAGGTAATCAATAGTTCTAAGAATGAACGTTCAACCGTATTTAAACAAATCAGATATATAATTCAAATAACACGAGATGTAGGCTTTGCAAAAGATATACGTATTTTCACGATGTCCGGATGGCTGAAAAAAATCTACAGCATGCTTATCTCTAAAAACGCCTCGCTTGAAAGAAAAGTAGTAACAAAACAGGGTCTTTTATTATTCATTGAAGGCTTGTTAATTCTTGCCCGTGACGGCTTAGCATATGCCTATTTGATCTCGCGCTTTTTATCCTCCGATCCTGCAAAACAGATTTCTATTGGAGACTTAACATTGTATTTTGCGGCAATAACTGGTTTTGGTAACTGGTTGTCTTCAGTTGTTTCTAATGCTCAAACTGTAATTACTACATCTTATGCATTAAGTGATTATCGTAGTTTTATAGAATTCCCTGACAAAATCAATAGAAATTCAAAGGGTAATTTTGATGAAACAATTAGCTGTCCGGACATAGTTTTAAACAATGTTAGTTACTCGTTTAAAAATTCAGATAGAGTTATATTAGATGATATAAATCTAACTATTCGCTCCGGAGAAAAAATTGCTCTTGTAGGCGTTAACGGTTCTGGAAAATCCACATTAGTAAGTCTTATTTGCGGCCTTTTATCCCCTATTAATGGCAACGTTTCAATAGGAGGACATAGTA
>CANQZP010000019.1 GCA_947628395.1 uncultured Clostridia bacterium | reverse complement strand
TGCTACTCGCATTAAACAGCCCTCATCGGTCCCCACAGCGGACAACTTAAAAAATAGATGGAAATCCCTTCGCGCTACTTATCAAAATATAAAAATTTGACAAAATTTGTTGTAAGATATATAATATTAGCTATGTTTATGAGAAGGGCGTATTAGAAAGTGCGCCCTAATAAAATTAGTAGGAGAAGAAAAAATGAATAATGAGAAAATTAGAAATGTAGCAATCATTGCACATGTAGACCATGGAAAAACAACTTTAGTAGATGCTATGCTTAAACAAAGTGGAATATTTAGAGATAATGAACAAGTAGATGAAAGAGTAATGGATTCAAATGACCTAGAAAAAGAAAGAGGAATTACTATTCTTTCAAAAAATACTGCAGTAACATATAATGATATTAAAATAAATATAGTTGATACACCAGGACATGCGGATTTTGGTGGAGAAGTTGAACGTGTACTTAAAATGGTAGATGGTGTTGTTCTTTTAGTAGACGCTTTTGAAGGTGCTATGCCTCAAACAAGAGAAGTTCTAAAAAAATCTCTAGCATTAAACTTAAAACCAATTGTTGTTATAAATAAAATTGATAGACCTGGGGCTAGACCATTAAAGGTAGTTGATGAAGTTTTAGATTTGTTTATAGAATTAGAAGCAAATGATGATCAATTAGATTTTCCTGTTGTTTACGCGTCTGGTAAACAAGGAACTGCTACTTTAGATTTAAATACTCCAGGAACAGATTTAAAATGTTTATTTGAAACAATAATAAATACTATTGGTGCTCCTAATTGTGATCAAGAAGGACCAATGCAAATGTTAGTTTCTAATATAGATTATGATGATTATATTGGAAGAATTGCTGTAGGTAGAGTAGAAAGAGGTACTGTAAAATTAGGAATGCCTGTTGCTATTTGTAAAAAAGATGATAAGATAGAAAATGCCAGAGTTACAAAATTATATACTCATCAAGGATTAAAAAGAATAGAAGTAGAAGAGGCTTCAGCTGGAGATATTATAGCTCTTTCAGGAATAGCAGATATTAATATTGGTGATACAATTTGTGATTATAATAACCCTGAAAAAATACCTTTTGTAGATATTGATGAGCCTACAGTTTCAATGACTTTTAGCGTAAATAATGGACCTTTTGCAGGAAGAGAAGGTGAATTCATAACTTCAAGACATATTAGAGATAGATTATTTAAAGAATTAGATAGAAATGTAAGTTTAAGAGTTAAAGAAACAGATTCTCCTGATTCTTTTGAGGTTTCTGGTAGAGGAGAACTTCATTTATCTGTTTTAATTGAAACAATGAGAAGAGAAGGTTTTGAATTATTAGTTTCTAGACCAAAGGTTATTATGAAAGAAATAGATGGTGTAAAATGTGAGCCAATTGAAAGACTAATAGTAAATGTACCAGATGATTCTATAGGAAATGTTATAGAAAAATTAGGAAAAAGAAAAGCTGAAATGGTAAATATGGAGCCAGCTGAGGAAGGTCATACAAAAATAGAGTTTAGAATTCCTGCTAGAGGAATAATAGGATATAGAACAGAATTTATGACAGATACTAAAGGTGAAGGAACAATGAATCATATTTTTGATTGCTATGAGCCGTATAAAGGAGATGTAGTAGCTAGAGTTAGAGGAACTATTATAGCTTTTGAAAATGGAAAATCTGTTACTTATGGACTATATAATGCGCAAGATAAAGGAGAATTATTTATAGGACCAGGTGTAGAAGTTTATGAAGGTATGATAGTTGGATTAAATTCTAGAGGAGAAGATTTAGCTATTAATGTATGTAAAGAAAAACACTTGACTAATACTAGAGCATCTGGCTCAGATGAAGCTTTAAGGTTAGTTCCACCTATTCAAATGTCTTTAGAAAAAGCTATTGAGTTTATTCAAGATGATGAGCTTGTAGAAGTTACTCCTTTGAATATTAGATTAAGAAAGAAGATATTGGATTCAAAAGAAAGAGAAAGAGCAGCTAGAAATAAATAATGGAGGTAAAGTATGCTAAGAAAAAAGCCTATTACTTTAGGAGAATACAGAAAATTAACTCGTAGACATTATGATGAAATGAGTCGTGTTAGTAAAAAAACTAAACAACCAAGTCAAGATACTTTAATTAGAATAGAATTACAAAAATCTATTGAAAACCTTATTAATCAAGATTATGAGACAGAAGAGATTATAAAAATATTAAATGAAAATGAAAAATATAAAGCTTTTGGACAATATTTTCAAATATGGATAAATGATTGGAAAAAGAAAATGGGGAAAACAGATATAGAACGTTAAATGAAAGAGTGTAAATAAAAATGATAAATGAAACTGAATTAGAGAAGTTAAAGGAAAGTGCATTAGAAGCACATATTCCTATTATAATGGATGATACATTAGAAAAAATAAAAGAAATCTTAAATCAGGAAAAACCAAAAAGAATATTAGAAATAGGAACAGCAGTTGGATATTCTGCTTCACAATTTGCAAAATATACTGATAATGATTGTATAATAGATACAATTGAAATAGATGAACTAAGAGCTAATGAAGCAAAAGAAAATGTAAAGAAAATTGGTGTAGATAAAAGAATAAATATAATGATTGGAAATGCAGTAGAAATATTACCTAACTTAAATCAAAAATATGATATTATTTTTATTGATGCAGCAAAAGGAAAATATCCTATATTTTTAGAAGAAAGTTTAAAATTGATAAATAAGAATGGGATTATTTTGGCTGATAATGTTTTATATAAAGGATATGTAATGAGTGATTATAATGAACATAAACAAAGGACAGCTGTAAGACATTTAAGAGAGTACATAAAAGAAATCACTGAAAATGATAACTTGGAAACTCAAATTTTAGAAGTAGGAGATGGGTTATCGATATCAAGGGTAAAAGAATAATTTTTTGAAAATAAATTGCTAAATAATAGCAATTTATTTTTTCGAATAAAAATAAAAAAATTGCATATATTAATATTAAAAACATAAAGAAAGGAAATGAAAAAATGAAAGTTATTGATAAAATAGCATTGCTATTAATTATAATTGGTGCTATTAATTGGGGACTAATAGGTATATTTGATTTCAATTTAGTTGACACAATTTTTGGTACAATGTCTATTGTAAGTAGAATTATATATGCCCTAGTAGGAATATCAGGACTATGGGGAATTAAGTTATTATTTGATAAAGATTAAAAAATTTGATTTAGTTTTTCAGACAGAGGGGACGGAGTTTTTGTCTAAAAATTGAAAATTCTTAGACAAATAACTCCGTCCCCCTGTCTGAAAAAATTGAAAATAAATTATACATTCTCTGTCATAACTGGAATTACTTGTTTTTTTCTAGATACAACTCCTGGAAGAAGAGCTGTATTATTTTCAAGTTTTACTGAATAAGATTTTTCTACTATATCAGATCTTTTACCTAAAACTATAGCTTGAGAATTACTATTTATAATATCTGTTATTAAAAATACAAATATATCTAAATTTAAACTTTTAACATCTTTTTCTATAGCTTCTTCAATTTCAGATTTTCTTTTCATAACATCAGAAATATCTGCAGTATTTACTTGGGCAATTTTAGCATTAACAACACCAGCAAGTTTTGTTTCTTTAGCGTCAAGATTAATCAATTCTTCTGATGTAAAGTCTGATAAATCAGTACCAGATTTCAATAAATCAAGTCCATAATTTTCTAAATCAATTTTCGCTATATTAGCTAATTTATTAGCAATTTCAATATCTTCATTTGTGCAAGTAGGAGATTTAAAAAGAAGTGTATCAGATATTATTGCGCTAGCCATTAAACCTGCTATATCAGAAGGTATTTCTATATTGTTTTGATTAAATAGTTTATAAATAATAGTACAAGTACATCCGAACAGGTTCAGAATAATAATATAAAGGTTCAGCTGTAACTAGACCATTTATTCTATGATGGTCTACTATCATTTTTATACTAGCATTTTCAATATTGTCAACACTTTGAGAAGCTTCATTATGATCTACTAATATAACAGAACTATCATTTTCAATATTTTCCAAAAGTTCTGGTTCACCGATTTTAAAATAATCAAGTGCGTATTTTGTCTCTTTAGAAATATTTCCAAGTCTTCTAGGTTCAGCCATTTTTCCTAGTTTTGTTTGTAAATATGCCATAGATATACTAGAGGCAATAGAATCAGTATCAGGACTTTTATGTCCAAAAATAAATATTTTATTTTCCATATAAATACTCCATTTCTAATTAGATTTTCCTATACAATATATATCAATTTAGCAATTAAATCAATACTAAATTATCATTATTTCTTTTTTATCATATTTTTCGCCAAAAAATTCTTCAAAAGATTTTTCAAAAGGTATAGGAACAACATCTATACAAAAACCATTTTCATCTAATAAATAGGTAAATCTATCTGGTAAATTCTGTGGAGAGGGGATTCTTTTTTTATATTTTGATTTGTGACTTGCATGACCAGATTTAGCATTTTCGTGCATTTTATTAGTTCTAATTTGTGTTTCATAAAAATATTTAGGGTTCTCGCTTTTTCGAGTTATATGTAAGGATTGATAAGAAGAGTCTTTAGGATTATCTATGTAATTTTTAAATCTTTCTGGAAGAAAATTTTTTTCATTTAATTGTACTAAAAAATTTTTAAAATCGAATACAGTTTTTATCAATAAATCAGAATCAGAAATTCCATTTACACTATTTATTATGTATCTATTTGCAAAAATATCATATATATTTTCATATCTTTTATCTTTTAGATTTTTTAAAATTTTATTATAAGTGCTTTCATAAGATTTTACTCTTACCTGAGCCAAAAAATCAGTATTTGGAAATTCATGTCTTAATAAATTATATTCATTTTTTAATCCTTCAATATAATTATTTAAGTATTTATTTCTATATTCATCTCTAGTATGTAAAAATTTTGGAAGCATTTCTGTTACATTAGCTATATCATCGGAAACAATTAAAGAATCTTTAAATGTATTTATCATTTGATAATCACCTCGAAAAAATGGTACTTATATAAATATATGCTCATAAATAAAAAATATTCTGAAAATATTGAAGATACTAAAAAAGATGGTATAATTTGGCTATTCATAAGAAATATATACATAATAGATAATGGCTTAAAAACCTACTTCTATTAAATAATTATTTAAAGGAGGAATTTTTATGGATAAAAATACAGTAGAAAAGTTATTAAGTTTAATTGTTGACACTGATGAACGCTCGAATGAATAGAGTTATTAGAATCTAAACCACAAATTACTGCTAATTTCTTGAATCGGATTTCTAGTCTACCAAGTTATGAAAGTAATTAGAAAAGCATTAGAAGGAGGTTTAGATTTAGAGATAGCAAAAATAATGAGCAATCCTAAATTTAATTATAGGCAATTAGAGAGGGTAGTAAAGGGCCTTAAATTAGGATTAAATACCAACCAAGTAAAAATTTATGTTAATCCAAAGTATGATTATGAATTGATGGAAAAAGCAATAAAGGCTTTGTTGGTAGGTATACCTACTACAGAAGTAAAAGACGCTTTAGAAAATGTAAAAATATTTGATATAATAATTCAAAAAAAATTAGCCGATAAAATTAAATTAATACTGTAATTAATCCACAAAGAAAAAGAGATAGTAAGAAAAATCTTATTATCTCTTTTTGAATATTTGTTTAAAATATTCTGGATATCTGGACATATTGAAAAATCTGTAAAAACATGGTATAATATAATTATTCATAAAAAATATACATAATAGATAATGGTTTTAAAACCTACTTCTATTAAATAATTATTTAAAGGAGGAATTTTTATGGATGAAAATACAGTAAAGAAGTTATTAAGTTCAATTGATGACACTAATGAACGGCTGAAATGGATAGAGTTATTAGAATCCAAGCCACAGATTACCGCTGATTTCTTAGGCCAGATTTCTAGCCTACCAAGTAATGTAATTTCTAAAATCAAAAAATCAATAGAAAACGGAGATAGTATTGAAAAAATAGAATTTCGGATTCATTATGGATTTTATAATGGCAATAATAAATTTGACTATGAGCAGATGGAAGAAATTCGTGTAGGCTATGAGAATGGCTTAACAGAGGAACAGATAGAAAGTTATGCAAAGCCTGAGCTTGACTATGAGCAGATGGAAGAAATTCGTGTAGGCTATCAGAATGAGAATGGTTTAAAAAAGGAGCAACTAGAAACCTATATAATGTCTGGATTTGACTGTTATCAGATTCAAGAAATTCGCTTCGGATATTTGAATGGTTTAAAAGATGAGCAAATTAGAACCTATGCAAAGCCTGAATTTAACTGGAGGCAGATGAAGCAAATTCGCTTTGGCTATGAGAATGGCTTAAAACAGAAACTGATACATACTTATGCAAAGCCTGAATTTAACTGGAGGCAGATGGAACAAATTCGCTTTGCCTATAAGGACGGCTTAAAAGAGAAACAAATAAGACCTTATGCAAAGCCTGAAATTGAACCATATTATATGTCAGAGATTTACTCAGGCTATAAGAATGGTTTAAAAGAGAAACAAATAAAAACTTACATCAATCCTGAATTTAACTGGGATCAGATGCGACAAATTCGCTTTGGCTATGAGAATGGCTTAAAACAGAAACAAGTACATAATTATGCAAAGCCTGAATTTAACTGGGAGCAGATGGAACAAATTCGCTTAGGTTATAATGGCTTAAAAGATGAACAAGTTGAAGTTTATTTAAGTCCTGAAATCGAGGCTGATGATATGAGAATAATTAGAAACGCATTATTAGAAGGTTTGGATTTAGAGATAGCCAAAATAATGACTAATCCTAAATTTAGTTGTAGGCAACTAGAAAAGATAGTCAAAGGCTCTGAATTAGGTTTTACTACCAATAAAGTAAAAATTTATGCTGATCCAAAATATGATGATGAATCAATGGAAAAAGCAATAAAAGCTTTATTGGCAGACGTATCCATTACAGAAGTAAAAGATGGTTTAGAAAATGTGAAAACATTTGATGCAATAATTCAGAAAAAATTAACGGATAAACTTGAAGCAATACTGTAATTAATCCACAAAGAAAAAGAGATAGTAAGAGAAATCTTATTATCTCTTTTTTCGAAAAATGGTTTAAATTATTAAAAAAATATGTTATAGTAGTAATAATCTAAAAGAATGGGAGAAAAATAGATGAAAAAGATTGAATTATTAGCACCAGCAGGTTCTTTTGAAAAAGCTAAGATAGCTTTTTTATATGGTGCAGATGCAGTATATATGGGAACAAGAAGTTTATCACTTAGAACTAGAGTAAATATGGATGATGATGAACTAGCTAAGACAATTGAATATGCTCATAATATTGGTAAAAGAGTACATGTAGCTATAAATATATTTGCATGGGATGAAAGATATGATGAAATAATAAAAGTGGCTAAAGAGTTAAATAAATTAAAACCTGATGGAATAATAGTATCTGATGGAGGAGTTTTTGATATTATTAAACAATATGCACCAGATGTTGATATTCATATTAGTACTCAAGCAAATGTAATAAGTTATCACAATGCTAAGTTCTGGTATAATAATGGCGCTAAAAGGGTAATACTTGGAAGAGAGATGAATAAAGAGCAAATAAAAGTATTACTTGAAAATAAGCCTAAAGATTTAGAAGTAGAAATGTTTGCACATGGAGCTATATGTTTTGGATATTCGGGTAGGTGCTTCTTAAGTGATTTCTTATGTGGAAGAAGTGCAAATTTAGGAGATTGTGCACAGAGTTGTAGATGGGCATATAACATATATGTTGAAGAAAAAAATAATCCAGGAAATCTAATGCCGGTAGAAGATGACGAAAATGGTACATATATTTTTTCATCAAAAGATTTATGTTTAATAAATGAAATACCAGAAATAATAGATATGGGAATAGACAGTATTAAAATTGAAGGAAGATTAAAGACTGAATATTATTTAGCTTCTGTAGTAAATAGCTATAGAAATGCAATAGATGATTATATGAAAGACCCAAAATCTTATGATGGTTCTAAATATTTAAAAGAACTTGAAAAAACAAAAACTAGAGGGCTTACTACTTTTTATTTTAATGATAGAAACAATAAAGATATTCAAGAGTATGAAGGTAAACAATATAATTTAGAATATGAATTTGGTGGTAAAGTAGTAGATAATGAAGGTGAAAAAGTAATAGTTGAAATTAAGAATAAGTTAACTGTTGGAGATGAAATGGAAATAATAATTCCAGGAAGGCTTGAAACTGAAAAGTTTGTTATAGAAAAACTTTGGGATATTGAAACAGATGAAGAGATAAATACTGTAAATCCAGGTAGAGCTGAGCAAAAGGTAAAAATGATTTTGCCTATAAAAGTTCAAAAAGACTGGATATTGAGAAGGAAAAAATAATGTAATTCTTGTTTACAATGATACTTAAATATTATATAATAAAACTATTAATTTTGAGAGGAGATAGTAAAAATGGCAGAGAATAATAATGAAGTTGAAGAAATTGATGTTAATCACTTAATGCAAATTAGAAGAGATAAATTAAAGGAATTGCAAGAAGCGGGAAAAGATCCATTTGAAATTACTAAATTTAATAGAACTAATACAGCAGGAGAAATAAAATCAAATTATGAAGAGTTTGAACAAAAGGATGTAACTGTTGCAGGAAGAATAATTGCTAAAAGAATTATGGGTAAAGCTTCTTTTTGTACTATACAAGATTGTGATGAAAAAATTCAAAGTTATGTTAGTATAAATGATTTAGGAGAAGAAAGTTATAAAGCATTTAAAACTTGGGATATTGGAGATATTATTGGTATTACAGGTTTTGTATTTAAAACTAGAACAGAAGAAATTTCTGTACACGCGAAAGAAGTTACTTTACTTAGTAAATCATTAAGACCACTTCCTGAGAAATTTCATGGACTAAAAGATCCTGATTTAAGATATAGACAAAGATACACAGATTTGATTGTTAATCCAGAAGTTAAAGAAAGTTTTATTTTAAGAAGTAAAATTATTAGTAGTGTAAGAAAAATCTTAACTGAAAAGGGATACTTAGAGGTTGAAACACCTATTTTAAATACTATTTCAGGTGGAGCTACTGCTAGACCTTTCACTACTCATCATAATAGTTTAGATATTGATATGTATTTAAGAATTGCTCTAGAACTTAATCTAAAAAGATTAATAGTTGGAGGATTTGATAAAGTTTTTGAACTTGGTAGAGTTTTTAGAAATGAAGGTATGGACATTAGACATAATCCTGAATTTACTGAGCTTGAATTATATGCTGCTTATCAAGATTATAATGATATGATGGATATTACTGAAGAAATTTTCTCAAAAACTGCTATGGATATTTTAGGAACAACTATTGTAAATTATCAAGGTAATGAAATTGATTTAAAACCAGGCTGGAAGAGAATCACTATGATTGATAGTATAAAAGAAGCATCTGGAATTGATTTTAATGAGATTAAAACTGATGAAGAAGCAGTAAATCTTGCTAAAGAAAAAGGTATTGAAATTCCAGATAAAACTAAGGAAACTAGAGGAGATGTAATTAGTTTATTCTTTGATGAATATGTAGAAAAGACTTTAATCCAACCTACTTTTATATATGATTATCCAGTTGAAATTTCTCCACTTGCTAAGAGAAAGAAAGAAGATAATAGATTAACTGAAAGATTTGAAATATTTATTTGTGGAAGAGAATATGGAAATGCTTTCTCAGAATTAAATGATCCTATTGACCAATATGAAAGATTTAAAAAACAAGTTGAAGCTAAAGAAGCTGGAGATGAAGAAGCTTCTATGATGGATGAAGATTATATTCAAGCATTAGAAATTGGTTTACCTCCAACAGGTGGACTTGGAATTGGAATAGATAGATTAGTTATGTTATTAACAGATTCTGTATCAATAAGAGATGTACTTCTTTTCCCAACAATGAAGCCATTAAATTAAAAAAGAAACATAATTTAGAAAGAGGAGATTTTTATGCAAGACAATTATTTAGATAAAATTAAATATGAGAAAATTGGAGAAACAGAAGATTCTAAACAGAGACAATTAAACTGGAATATTGCATTTGGATTACAAGCAGTAGATAATCTTACTCCTTCTAAATATATGGTTGATTTGGCAACAGAAAACATAATTGGAAACAAAAGTTATGAGGTTGTTGAAGAACAAGTAAGAAAGTATTATGAAAATACTGACAACAAAAAAATAGATAAAGGTGAAAGACAAGCAGACGAAGTATCTTTAAGAATAGTAAAGATACTAAATGATAAAGCATTTACATTTAATTATTTAACCTTAAAACAATATCATAAAAAATTATTTGAAAATATAGATATAGGAATTGATGAAAAATATATTGGTGAGTTCAGAGACTATAATATTATGAAAAAAGAACCAATATTAGATGGAGAGACAGTACAATATGCTGACTACTCTATGATAGAAGAAACTTTAAAATATGATTTTGAGGAAGAATCAAATCAAAAATATATAGAAAAAACTGATAAAGAAAAAATAGAAAGAATCTGTAAATTTACTGCGCATATTTGGCAAGTACATCCTTTTGGAGAAGGAAACACAAGAACGACAGCTTTATTTATACAAAAATATTTGAACAGCAAAGGATTTGATGTTAATAACGAACTATTCAAAGATAATTCTTTATATTTTAGAAATGCTTTAGTTAGAGCAAATTATAGCAACATTTCAAAAGGAATTGAGGAAGACACAAGATATTTAATGTTATTTTTCGAAAATTTGATTCTTAATAAACAAAATAAATTAGACAATTCTGTTTTTTAGAAAGGTGAATAGATATGGCAAATTCAAAGTTGATAGTTGTAGAAGGTGCTCAAGGAGCGGGAAAAACTACATATACAGATTATTTAAGGTATTCTTTAAGTTATACTAATTTATATAGACTTTCTGGAACTTCAGATAGTTCAAAAACTGGATTATCTAAAGCAAAAAGTATGTATGAAACATTATTAGATTATATAAAAAAACTTGAGAATACTAGTATTAACTTAGTTTTTGATAGAACATTTTTTACTGAAGAAGTGTATTGTAGATTAGGAAAAAAAGAATATTCTTTTACAGAAGTATATAATAATTTACTAGAAGAATTTAGTAAATTAGATTTTGATATATATTACATAACTTTATATTTAGAAGATGAAAAAGTATTTGAAGAAAGATTAAATAGAGAAGGAAAAGCTGAATTTAAAGCATCTAAGTTTAGCGTAGAAAATAGTATTTCTCAACAACGTGAATATTTAAAGATGGCAAATGAAATAAAAGAGAAGTATCCTAATATCAAAGTAATAAATATTAAAACAGATAAATTACAAGAAGAAGTTGAAAAAGAGATAAGAGAAAAGATAGGTTATTAATTATTCAAAAGAAAGGAATTTATATGTTTGGTTTTAATTTTGATAGAAAAACATTATTTATTATAATAGGTATATTATTACTATTAACATTGCTAAATATGGGAAGTTATAATATTTTAGTTACAATTTTAACACTTCCTGGAGTAATAATAGCAATTTCATTTCATGAATTTGCTCATGCTTTTGCAGCAGATAGATTAGGAGACAGAACTCCTAGAAATCAAGGTAGACTTACATTAAATCCTGGTGCACATTTAGATCCTGTAGGAATTATACTTTTAATTTTTGCACATATTGGATGGGGTAAACCAGTTCAGATAAATCCAAATAATTTTTCTACAAAGTCTAAAGATGCTGGTGAGGCTATAGTTTCAATAGCAGGACCAGTTATGAATTTTATTTTAGCCATAATTTTTACTATAATATTTTATATTATTTCTATAACAAATCCTTCTGTAGTATTAGAAATGTTTATTTCAACTACTATTCAAGGAATGAGTTTTATGAGTTTAATAGCTCTTACAGTTTATTATGCAATTATAGTAAATATTGGGCTAGGGGTATTTAATTTAATACCTATTCCACCATTAGATGGTTCTAAAATATTTTTAAAGGTTTTACCTTATAAGGCTCAAAGATGGATTGATGAACATCAAAATATGATTTACTTAATTTTTATCTTGTTATGGATTACTAGTATATTGGGATATATTGTTAGCCCTATTATTTCTTGGATTCAAAAGGGTATATTTTATTTAGTGGGATTAGTTTTTTCTCTGTTTATATAATTTGAAATTTTAATAAGTAAATTAATTGTTTTTTTCATAGCTTTGCTGTCGCAACTTTCAGATTAAAATGTATTTCGTAGGGGCGATTATTAATCGCCCGTTCTCCGAAGAAAATGCGAAATACAAGAAACATCTGTAAGTTGCTTCAATCGCACTCGCTTCGCTCGTTTGGTCGCTGCGCGCTATTACAAAAACAATTAATTTACTTAGGTACCAAAAGTATAAAAGGATATTTTAAAAAAGGAATAGAAAATGAAGGATGTATTTGTATTAGGAATTGAAACAAGTTGTGATGAAACTTCTGTATCAGTTGTAAAAAATGGTAGAGAAGTTCTTTCTAATGTAATTAATTCACAGATAAAAATCCATACAGAATATGGAGGAGTAGTTCCTGAAATTGCTTCAAGATGCCATGTTGAAGTTATTGCAAATGTTATGGATGAAGCACTTAAGACTGCAAAAATGAATATAGAAGATATAGATGTAATTTCTACAACTTATGGACCTGGTCTTGTTGGTGCTTTGCTTGTAGGCGTTTCTTATGCTAAGGGGTTAAGCTTTGCTACAGGAAAGCCTTTAGTTGGAGTTAATCACATTGAAGGTCATATTGCTGCTAACTATATTACATATAAAGATTTAGAGCCACCTTTCTTATGTTTAATAATTTCTGGTGGACATACTCATCTTGTAAAAGTGAATGATTATAATGAGTTCGAAATTTTAGGAAAGACAAGAGATGATGCAATTGGAGAAGCTTTTGATAAGGTAGCTAGAGTGGTAGGACTTCGGATATCCAGGAGGACCTAAAGTTGAAAAACTTGCTAAAGAAGGAAAAGAACCTTGTCTATTACCAGTAACTCATTTCGAAAATTTGGATTTTTCATTTAGCGGAATAAAAACTGCTGTGATAAATTTGAACCACAAAGATCCTAATATAGATAAAGCTAATCTATGTTTAGGATTTGAAAAAGCATCTACAGAAATGTTAGTACATAATGTAAAAAAAGCAGTTAATCAAACTAAAATGGATAAAATAGTTTTAGCAGGAGGAGTATCTGCAAATGTATTTATAAGAGATGCTTTTGATAAGCTAGCCAAAGAAGAAAACTTAAAAGTATATTATCCAGAGCTTAAATTGTGCACAGATAATGCGGCAATGATTGCATCTGCTGGATATTATAATTATATTGCTGGAAAAAAATCTGATTTAAAATTAAATGCAGTACCTAATTTAAAAATTGGAGAGGATAAATAAATATGTCAATTTTTGTTATAGGAGATTTACATTTATCTTTTGGAACTAATAAACCAATGGATATTTTTGGAGTAAATTGGGAAAATCACGCAGAAAAGATAAAACAAAATTGGATAAATAAAGTAAATGATAATGATTTAGTAATACTTCCTGGAGATTTTTCTTGGGCAATGAATTTAAAAGATACTTATGAAGATTTTAAATATTTAAGTAGTTTACCTGGAAAAAAGTTATTACTTAAGGGAAATCACGATTATTGGTGGGATACTTTAACTAAAATGAGGAATTTCTTAAAAGAAAATAATTTTGATAATATAGATTTTATCCAAAATAATTATTTTGAATATGAGAATATAATTATAACTGGTGTAAGAGGCTGGGTGCTTGATAATAAAGAAGAAAACGAAAAAATACAAAAAAGAGAGAAGCTAAGATTAGAGATGATTCTTGAAAAAATAAAAGAAGAAAAAGGTGAAGATAAAGAAATTCTAGTATGTATGCATTATCCTCCTTTTACAAAAGATATTATGCCTAAGTCAGAAATTGATTTGACTAAAGTAATGGAGGAGTATAATGTAAGTACATGTGTATATGGACATCTTCATGGGGATTCAAGTAGTCAAGCGTTTGAAGGAGAAAGAAATAATATAACTTATTTATTAGTAAGTTCAGATTATTTGAATTTTGAACTTAAGAAAATAAAGGAGGGCGATTAATAATTGCCACTACGTTTTTTTATAAATATTCTTATCATTGAGTTCTTCTCATGTATATGTAGGGGCGGGGCTTGTCTCCGCCCTTTTATCATATATTTTTCTTCCTTTGGGCGGACGCAAGGCCCGCCCCTACACTTTTTACAATAAAATATTTTTTCATTGAATTTTCTTCATGTATTATCCTGTAACCAAAAAAGGGTAAAATTTGTAAATAGGTATTGCCAAAGCAAAAATATTCTGATATAATAAACGAGTTAAAAAACACGTAAGTTTAGTTTAGGCTTGTGCTTAAAGTAATTTAAGTGGTCCTAAATGCTAAAATTCAAAGCTTACGGAAGTAAAAAACAAGGAGGAATTTAAAATGGCAGTAGTTGCAATGAAACAATTACTAGAAGCAGGTGTTCATTTTGGACATCAAACTAGAAGATGGGATCCTAAAATGGCTGAATATATTTTTCAAGCTAGAAATGGTATCCATATTATCGATTTACAAAAGACATCAAAAAAATTAGATGAGGCTTATAAGTTCTTAAAAGAACAAGCTGAAGAAGGAAAGGATATTCTTTTTGTAGGAACAAAGAAACAAGCTCAAGAATGTATTAAAGAAGCAGCTATAAAATGTAATATGTTCTATGTAGACCAAAGATGGTTAGGTGGAATGCTTACAAACTTTGGTACAATTCAAAAAAGAATTCAAAGATTAAAAGATTTAGAAAAAATGGAAGAAGATGGAACTTTTGATGTTCTTCCTAAAAAAGAAGTTATTGGATTAAGAGCTGAGATGGAAAAATTAGAAAAAAATCTTGGTGGAATTAAAGAAATGAAAGATTTACCAGGAGTAATTTTTGTAGTTGATCCTAAGAAAGAAAGAATAGCTATATTAGAAGCTAAAAAATTAAATATCCCTGTAGTAGGTTTAGTTGATACTAACTGTAGCCCAGAAGATGTAGATTATCCAATTCCAGGAAATGATGATGCTATAAGAGCTGTAAAATTAATAACAGATGTTATGGCTAATGCAGTTATAGAAGGAAGACAAGGAGAAGCTGCAGATATAGAAGAAGAAATGGCAGTAGAAGAAACTTCAGAAGAAACTGATATCGAAGAAGTTGTAGAAAATGAAGCTACAGAGGAAGTAGAAGAATAATATTTTTTAAGAATTTTAAATTATAAATAATTAGGAGGTACTATAATGATTACTGCGGAACTTGTAAAACAATTAAGAGAAAAAACAGGTGCTGGTATGATGGATTGCAAGAAAGTTTTAACAGAGACAGATGGAGATATGGAAAAAGCAGCAGAATTATTAAGAGAAAGAGGAATAGCTAAAGCTGCTAAAAAATCAGATAGAATAGCTGCTGAAGGATTAGTTTATGCTTATGTTTCTGATGATAAAAAAATAGGAAGTATAGTAGAAGTTAATGCTGAAACTGATTTCGTAGCTAAAAATGAAGAGTTTAAAAAATTTGTACAAGAAGTAGCTCTTCAAGTTGCTGAAAAAAATCCAAAAGATGTAGAAGATTTATTAAATCAAAAATATTTAGATACAGATAAAACAGTTAAAGAAGTTTTAACAGATAAAATAGCTACTATAGGAGAAAATATGACAATAAGAAGATTTGCTAGATTTGAAACTGATGGATTAGTAGAAAGCTATATTCATGGTGACGGAAAAATCGGTGTTTTAGTTAATTTTGAAAAAGGTGATAGCGAAGTTGCTAAAGATATTTGTATGCAAATCGCTGCAGCTAGACCTGAATATTTAGATAGAGAATCTGTTCCAACTGAAAAAGTTGAAAAAGAAATGGAAATTTTAAAAGCTCAAGCTATGAATGAAGGAAAACCTGCAGAAATAGCTGAAAAAATGGTTCAAGGTAGAATAGGAAAATTCTATGGAGAAATTTGTTTATTAGAGCAAGAATTTGTTAAAGATTCTTCTATTAAAGTTGGAAAATTATTAGAACAAAAAGGTTATAAAATAGTAGAATATGTAAGATTTGAAAAAGGTGAAGGTTTAGAGAAAAAAGAAGAAAACTTTGCTGAAGAAGTTATGAAACAAATTAAATAACTTTAAAAATTTATTTATCAACAAAAGAGGATTGCTAAAATGAAAAGCAATCCTTGCTTTTTTAAGAGCTAAAATAAATGGAGGAAATTAGAAATGAGTTTAAAAATAGAAAAGACAGAAAATAATAATGAATTAAAATTAGAATTCACAATTGAAGCAAAAAAATTTGAAGAAGGAATAGCTAAAGTTTTTAAGAAAAATGCAAAATATTTTAGCGTACCTGGTTTTAGAAAAGGTAAAGTTCCTATGAATATTGCAGAAAAATATTATGGAGTAGAAATCTTTTATGAAGATGCTTTTAATGAAATCGTTCCAGAAATATATGATGAAGAATTAAAAGAAAACAAGATAGAGGCAGTTAGCAAGCCTGAAATTGATATTGTTCAAATGGAAAAAGGAAAAGATTTAATTTTTACAGCTGTAGTACAAACGAAGCCAGAAGTTAAACCTGGAAAATATAAAGGAATAGAATTAGAAAAAATCGAATATAAGGTAACAGATGAAGATATCGAAAAAGAATTAAAACAAATGGCTGACAAGAATTCTAGAATGGTAAATGTAGAGGATAGAGCTGTAAAAAATGGAGATTTTACAGTTATTGATTTTGAAGGATTTGTTGATGGAAAAGCTTTTGAAGGTGGAAAAGCAGAAAACCATGAATTAGAAATCGGTAGTAAGTCTTTTATAGATGGTTTTGAAGATCAAATTATTGGAATGAAAATAGAAGAAGAAAAAGAAATTAAAGTAAAATTCCCAGATGAATATTTTTCTAAAGATTTAGCTGGAAAAGATGCTACTTTCAAAGTAAAACTTCATGAAATCAAAGTAAAAGAATTACCAGAAATGGATGATGAATTTGCTAAAGATGTTAGTGAATTCGAAACTATTAAAGAATTAAAAGCTGATATAAAGAAAAAATTAGAAGAACAAAATGAAAATAGAGCTAAATATGAATTAGAAGATAAAGCTGTTGAAGCAGTTTGCAATGCTACAGAAATTGATATACCATCTGGAATGTTTGAAAGCGAAATTGATGCTATGGAAGAAGATTTATCTAGAAGATTATCTTACCAAGGTATGAAATTAGATCAATATTTAAAATTAATCAATAAAACAAAAGCAGATTTTAGAGAAGAAATGAGACCACAAGCTGAAAAATCTGTAAAAACAAGATTAATTTTAGAAGCTGTATGTGAAGATGCAAAAATCGAAGCTACAGATGAAGAAATGAATGAAAAAATAAAAGAAATGGCTGAAAGCTATGGAAGAAAAGAAGAAGAATTAAAAGACAATGAAGAATTCAAAAAATATATTGAATCAAGTATAAAATCTGAAAAAACAGTTAAATATATAGTAGATAATGCAAAAATCAAATAATTTCAGATAGTGAAAGACATATTTCGAAAAAGAGATTTTTACATATTATATATAAATTTATTCAAAAGAGGAGGAGTTTTTTATGTTAGATAACAGTTTAGTTCCTTATGTAATTGAACAAACAAGCAAAGGAGAAAGATCTTATGATATTTTCTCAAGATTATTAAAAGATAGGATAATATTTTTATCAGAAGATGTTAATCATGTATCTGCAAGTTTAGTTGTGGCTCAGTTATTATTTTTAGAGTCAGAAGATCCAGATAAAGAAATACATCTTTATATCAACAGCCCTGGAGGTTCTATTACAGACGGAATGGCTATAGTAGATACAATAAATTATATAAAATGTCCAGTATCTACTATATGTGTAGGTTTAGCTGCTAGTATGGGTGCTGTACTTCTTGCTGCAGGTACTAAAGGAAAGAGATTAGCTACTCCTAATGCAGAAATATTGATTCATCAACCATTAATATCAGGAGGACTTTCTGGACAAACAACAGAAATAAAAATACATGCAGACCACATGGTAAAGACAAGAGAAAAATTAAATAAATTTTTAAGCGAAAAAACAGGTCAAGATTTAGCTACAATTGAAAGAGATACTGAAAGAGATAATTATATGACAGCTGAAGAAGCCTTAGAATATGGTTTAATAGATGAAATCATAAAGGAAAGACCATAACTTAAAAAAGACAAAAGAAAATTTATTATAAAAAGAGGTGTGTAATGCCAAATAATAAAGATAAAACTAAAAATATAAAATGTTCTTTTTGTGGAAAACCACAAGAAAGTGTAAAAAAGATTATTGCAGGTCCAGGTGCATATATTTGTGATGAATGTATACTTGTTTGCCAAGAGATAATTGAAGATGAAATGTATGAAGAAGATGTAGAACTAGAAGAGGTAGAAGAAGAAAAAATACCAACACCTGCAGAAATAAAGCAAATTTTAGATGATTATGTAATTGGTCAAGAAGAAGCTAAAAAAACATTATCAGTAGCTGTATATAATCATTATAAAAGAATAAATAATTTAGATTTGATTGATGATGTTGAAATTCAAAAAAGTAATATATTATTATTAGGCCCTACTGGTTGTGGTAAAACACTTTTAGCACAAACTCTTGCTAAAGTTTTGAATGTTCCTTTTGCTATAGCTGATGCTACTACTTTGACAGAGGCAGGATATGTAGGTGAAGATGTAGAAAATATTTTACTTAAATTGATACAATCTGCTGATTATGATATTGAAAAGGCGGAAAAAGGAATAATTTATATAGATGAAATAGATAAAATATCTAGAAAATCTGAGAATCCTTCAATAACAAGAGATGTAAGTGGTGAAGGTGTTCAACAAGCACTTCTTAAAATTATAGAAGGAACTACTGCATCAGTACCACCTCAAGGTGGTAGAAAGCATCCACATCAAGAATTTTTACAAATCAATACAGAAAATATTTTGTTTATCTGTGGTGGAGCTTTTGAGGGAATTGAGAAAATTATTCAAGATAGAACTGGTAAAAAGTCTATAGGATTTGGAGCTAAAATAGAAAGTCAAAAAGATATTAACAGACATGAAATATTCAAAGAATTATTACCTCAAGATTTGCTTAAATTTGGAATGATTCCTGAATTTGTAGGAAGATTACCAATAATTGCAACTTTAGATGAGCTTACTAAAGATGCTTTAATTGAGATAGTTACAAAGCCAAAGAATTCATTAGTAAAGCAATATAAAAAATTAGTTGAGCTTGATGGAGTTGAATTAGAATTTGAACAAACTGCTTTAGAGAAGATTGTTGATAAGGCTATTGAGAGAAATACTGGTGCAAGAGGTTTAAGATCAATTATTGAGGAAATCATGAGAGATGTAATGTATGATATTCCTAGTAATGAGAAGATTGCAAAATGTATAATTACAGAAGAGACAGTTGATAATCATTCTCAACCAAAACTTGTAATTGATGAGAACAAGGAGCCTGTAAAGCATACTAAAATAAAAAAGCCAAAAAAGAAAAATAATGAAAAAACAGAAACGGCTTAGATAATATAATAAATGGCGGGTTTTTAAACCCGCTAAAATATTGTAAAAATCAAATATTTGGTATTGACTTTTTGATTTTTTATATGTAAGATAATAATATAAATTTTGAAAGGAAAGATTACAAATGAAAAAGCTTGAAAGTCTTGCAAGAGTACACACACACACACACACACACAAATAGTTGTTTAAATAATGTAAGAGTAACATAGATTAAAAAGTCTATGGGTTTTGTGCTATAGCAAAATCTGTAGGCTTTTTTTGTGCTTTAAAAATTTGGAATGTTTGACGACCGCTCCCAGGGATTTATCTATTTTTCTGGTTGTTTTTCCCCAATGGGGCTGTAATAATGCTACTCGCATTAAAC